>DAOVUU010000310.1 GCA_030632405.1 Desulfobulbaceae bacterium
AAGTTGGGAGAGAGTGATGGAAAGGGTGATGATGGCGGCAATGATCAGGCCGATGGCAATGCCTTCCGGTCTGGCCAGCAGATCGATATCGCTGTAGTTTTTATACGCCCAGACAGGGAGCGAGATCGGGTATGTTTTTCCGAGGAGGTATGGGACTTCAAAGGCCCAGCAGGTAAAGGCGAAACCGATGACAATTGAGGTATGAACTAAGAGTCTTTTCATAGGAAGGGTAATATAGCGAAATCGCTGGAACCTGGAAGCCCTCAGTGTGGCACCTGCCTCGTTTAATTCAGGTCCGAGGTTTGTCAGCACAGAGAGGAGCATAAAAGTAATAAAGGGGACTTCTTTCCATACATAGACCACTATGATGCCTATGCCATAGTCATCGTTTACCAGGAGAGGAAAAGAAGAAGACGAGGAGAGCAGACCGGAAAAAGAGAGTAATCGGGAGAAAAGTCCTGCGGGTGACAGGAGAAGAAGGATTGAGATGGCAACGACCAGATGGGGGACGGTAAGGGGAATTTCAAGGATAAAATTAACTATTCTGCTTTCCGCCGCCCAACTGATAATGGCCAGTGCCAGTGCTATGCTGATTGATGCTGCAAGTAGAGTAGAGGTCAGGGATATATAGAGTGTAAGTGTGACACTTCCTCTAAAATCGGGATCTGTAAAGATTGTCTGGAAATGATCAAAGGTGATGTTTTGCAGTCCACTGCCTGCACTGTATCCGAGAGCCTGAAAAAGGCCAAGTGTCAATCCCCCGCCAAAGAGGAGTAAGACGAGGGTGAGAGCCGGACCAAGGAGATATACAAGCTTCCCGAACCGTGCTTTTCTTCCCTGCATTATCTTCCCTTAAGAACGTGCTTTTCCCATCCTTTTTCAAGGTAAACGAGGATTTTACTCGGGGGCTCCGGGAGTTGATGGGATTGAAGCTGACTGTCAGAGAGGGTAGCGTCTCCTCTTGGCAAACTTCGGTATTTTTCCTGCCACTCCCGGGGCAGACGGTCAAGTTTGAGAACAGAAAAGTCTCCCCACACCTGGGAGTTAGCCTTTTCGAGCTGTGCCTCCGGAGAGAGAAGGTAATTTGCTACCACCATAGCTCCTGCTTTATCTTTCGCGTTATACGGGATGGCGACAAAATGGGTGTTGGAGATAGTACCTTCTTCAAAGACATAGGTTCGCACACTTTCAGGAAAGAGGCCATCGAGTATATTACGTGAGGCTTCCCCCTGATTATAGGAAAAGGAAAAATCAATTATTCCGTCAGCAAAAAGAGTGTTCATTCTCACCGGTGATTCAGGGTAGGTGGCACCCTGTCGCCAGAGAAAAGGTTTTAATTCAAGGAGTTGTTTGTAGGTTGTGTCTGCTGCATGTTGTAATTCTTCTTCAGTGTAGTCGCCCTGCCATTTATCGACGCTGCCTGCTGCATTATAAAAGAAATGACGGACAAAAGCGGAACCGGTGAAGTCCGGAGGCGCCGGATAAGCAAAACGTCCTGGATTGTTGCGTATCCAGTCAATAAGCGTCGGGATGGATTGCGGTGGCTCAGAGACTCTGGCGGAGTCGTAAATCATGACCATCTGTGCGCTTCCCCAGGGAGATTCCATATCATCAACGGGGGTACCGAAATCGTTTGCAACAGCGGGACTTGTTCTATCTACATATTTTATATTGGGGAGAATGGCGGCAAAAGGACCATAGAGCAGATTGCCGGATTTACAGGTCCGAAAGTTTTCACCATTGATCCACATCAGGTCAACACTGCCTCCGCTCTCTTTTCCTGCCTGTTTTTCTACTACGAGCTTGCTGACCACCTCGGCAATATCTGTTACAGGTACCTGTCGAAGGGTGATGTTATATTTCTTTTTCAGGTTTTCCGCCAGAAAACCGTTAACGTATTTATTCACTGTAGGAGAACCACCCCACATGTACCAGTCGACTGTCTGCCCCTGTGCGGTTTTTTTCACTTCCTCCCAATCGAGTGTTTTAGTTTCATCTGCACCGCATTGACTGCAGGTAAGGAAAAACACCAGTGATAAGATTGTTGCATATTTTAAATACGATATCGTTAACATAGTAGAACTCTATTCAGGGTTCGGAGACAGGGGAAGAATTGTAAACCTGTTTCTGCCATTCTTTTTGGACATATAAAGAGCACGGTCCGCAGTGTCTATAAGATTCTGCTTGGTTATTCCTCCATGATCAGGGCTGAAGTAAACACCGCCGGAACTAATGGTCACATTAATTTTGAATTCATTAAATTCAGTCGTAATTCCCATGACAGCGCGTCTGAGTCGTTCTGCAAGTACCGCCATTCCAGATTCATTTGTTTCCGGGAGAATAACCATAAATTCTTCTCCACCATATCTGGCAATTATATCACTTGGTCGAATAGCAACTTTCAGCTGTTTTGCCAGGGCGATCAATACCTGGTCGCCCGCTGGATGACCGTAACTGTCGTTAACTTTTTTGAAAAAATCTATGTCAAAAAAAATGAGACAGAGATCTTTTTTATAGCGATGTGCTCTTGCTGTTTCTGTTTCGAGAATTTCCTGAAAATATCTATGGTTATATAGATTTGTCAGTCCATCACGAAACGCCAGGTCTTCCAGTTGTTTATTGGCTGTCTGAAGTTCTTTTGCAAATTTTTCTGATTTTTCCTGTGATTCCTTCAGAGCCATTACCAGCTGCTCGTATGAGAAGTTGAGGCGGCCAAGTTCTTCATTTGCCTCCTGCAGCATCTGGGAATATGGTTTCATCTGACCGGGATCAAGGTCGAAAGTTTTTTGAATATCAATAGATTGTTCTGCGACATCGTCAAGGAGGGTCTGGGTCTGATGGGTGTCGAGGTCAAAGAACTCTTTCATCTTATTTTGCAGGAGCAGGACATTGTCAGTAGTTTCCGTTCCGTGGTAGATGGTCGATAGGAGATTTGCAATTGAGAGGACTCTTGCCGTCTGGCGGAATTCTTCAGGTGCTTTTTCCGGTTCGCGGTGGTAGCGCATTGGCTCTGAGATAGACTGTGGCAGTCCCCAGCTGTGGGTGAGGCTGAAACTGAGCTGCTGGTGGTCGAATTGATATTTTTCCCGTTCAGACTTGATGAGACAGGCGGCATCATCACCCATTTGACATGTTTCCAGGATATGGCTGTATTCCTGTCCCTTGCTGAGAGCCAGAATCAGAATACCTAGATTCTGCAGAAGAGCTGTTACAAAAATATCGTCGTCTGAAATAGCGGCAATATTTTTTACCAGTTCTGCGGCTACTGCAGTGGTTACAGATCGTCGCCAGAAAAGTTCAAAATCAAAATATGAGGCGTATATTCCTTTCAAGTCTTTGGCAATAACAAAGGAAAGAGCAATATTCTTGATAACATTTGTACCAAGGATGGACATGGCACGGGTTATATTGGTGACCTTGTTAGGCAGAGAATAGAACGCAGAGTTGGCTATATGCAGCATTTTTCCTGTAAGTGCTGGATCCGCCGAAATAATTTTCTCTAAGTCTGTCAGAGAAGAATCTTCGTCCTGGACGGTGTTTAGAATTTGAACAGCGATGGCCGGCGGTGACGGGAGATTGATCTGTTTCTGGATCAATTGCTGGATTTTTTCATTAGACTTCTCTTGTGTCATCTCTTCATCCTGAGTAAAAAGGCGTGTGCGAATTGAAATACAACTCTGTTGCCTGAAGCTATCCATTGATAGATAGGCTTTATAGGCTATTCTCTCTTCGATTTTAAACAAAATGCTTGTTTTTAAATAAACTCTATTATAACCGTACCATAGCAATTAGAAAAGGGAAAATATATTTTTGGGGCTCCCGATGCATCTGGTAACCTCATCTTTTTTAATTTCCCTTTTCTGCTTGACTGATTATTTGTATATCACGTTAAGGGAAATGTTTTTTACTTATCTCTTTTCAAAATAATGATACCGGTTACAGAGAGGTTGAAAAATTGTAGGAAAAATGGAAAACGATATAACATCCGAAGAACAGCAAACGGCGCAACCAGAGAATTATTTGAGAAAACTGTGGTCATTCATCGATTTCAGGCGACCCGGCACCAAAGAGGATCTTGAACATGAAATCCAGGAACTTCTTGAGGAGGGTGAGGAACATGGATTGATATCCAGCCTGGAAGAAAAGATGATTTCATCTAT
>DAOVUU010000320.1 GCA_030632405.1 Desulfobulbaceae bacterium
CTCACTGGTCAGTCTTTCCTGGTTTACATCAAGTTTCAGCGCTTCATATCCGCTCAAGTCTATGGGAAAATCCATTTTTTCTCCAATCTCCATTTATAAAAATATTCTTAATATGTTTTTCCAAAATTTACTTAATCATGCGTTCTCTTCTCTTTCCTTCGGTAAAATGATATTCAGAAGCAATCCAAGGATTCCGGCAAGACCAATTTTTTCTATAGCAAATGACCCTGCAGTAAACTTCATTCCACCGATACCGCATACCAAAATCACAGACACTATAATCAGATTTCTTGGTGTTGTGAGGTCCTGGTTGGATTTAACCAGGCTGTTAATTCCAACAACAGTGATCATGCCAAAAAGCAGGATCATGATTCCACCCATTACCGGAGTTGGAATTGTGGCAAGCAGAGCCCCGACCTTTCCCACAAGTGAGAGAAGAATAGCGGCAATGGCGGCCCAGGTCATAATCGCCGGATTATAAGCCTTGGTCAAAGCAACCGCGCCACTTACTTCAGAATAGGTTGTATTTGGAGGACCGCCGAGCATGGACGCAATAGTTGTTGCAATACCATCTCCAAGCATTGTTTTCTCAATCCCAGGATCCTTCACATAATCTTTTCCAGTCACTGAACCAATCGCTAAAACATCACCAAAATGTTCAATCGCGGGAGCTATAGCAATAGGCACAATAAATAAAACCGCCTCCCATTTCCACTCGGGCAGAACGAAGGCCGGCATCGCAATCCACGCCTTATCAGCAAGGGGCGCCATGGAAATCAATACAGGAGCAGTCCAGTTCTGCAGAGTCCCGGGATCAAAAGATGCCTGCGCCGAAGCTGTAAATCCAGTTACGTCAAGCAGAAGAGCTGCTGCATATCCGGCACAGATACCACAGAGGATCGGAATCAGTCTGAACCATCCTTTTCCAAGTAATGAGACAAGTACTGTCGTTACAAGTGAAATACCTGCAATGATTATGGCCGTATTTTGAGGTACCAGCCATGCGGAGCCGTCTCCTGTACGTCCTGCTGCCATATGTACAGCGACAGGAGCCAGAACAAGACCAATAACCATAATTACAGGGCCTGTAACAACAGGAGGAAGGACCTTGTGGAGAACATCAGAGCCAAAATATTTTATGACAAAGCTCAATACCACATAAAGGCCGCCTGCTGCTGCCAGACCACACATCGTTGCAGGAATCCCCCAGGTCTGAACTCCATAAATAATCGGCGCAATAAAAGCAAAGGAGGATGCGAGGAATACGGGTACCTTTCCCCTGGTAATAATCTGAAACACCAAGGTTCCAAGTCCGGCGGTAAAGAGCGCCACATTGGGATCAAGGCCTGTCAATATCGGAACGAGGACCAACGCGCCAAAAGCGACAAACAGCATCTGTGCTCCCAGCAGACTATCACCAAATCTAAATTTATAATCACTGTTCTTTGTCTCACCGGACATACTTACAACCTCCTTTTATTCTTAAAGAATGTAACCCCGGTAAACGGGAAAAAAAGTAAAGCACCTGCACCTACCCGGACGAAAGGGGACAAGGGATAAAAATCAGATGGAATCGTAAAAAACTTCATATACGAGGCGCATAAATTTTCTATTATTTCGGCGTACTAAGCGTACGTCGTGATGATAGAAAATTTATAGCAACGAAGTAGATGGAGGATTTTTACGGTTCCATCAGGCAAAAAAAAAGTCATTACAGTGACTGTAATGACTTTCAGGCTTACTTTGTGCCGAAGATTTTATCTCCGGCATCGCCAAGTCCAGGCAATATGTATCCTAACTCATTTAAACGATCATCCACCGAAGCGACATAGATATCCACATCAGGGTGGGCCTCAGTCACTTTCTTTATCCCCTCCGGGGCTGCCACAAGAAAAAGCCCCTTTATTTTTTTACACCCGGCCTTTTTCAAGGTTTCAATAGTGGCAAGCAGGGTGCCGCCGGTGGCCAGCATCGGATCGAGAATCAGAGCAATACGCTCATCGATTTCCTTTGCTGTTTTCACATAATACTCGACCGGCTGAAGAGTTTCTTCATTTCGATAATACCCGACCACGCTCACTTTGGCAGAGGGAATAAGATCGATAACGCCATTCATCATGCCTAAACCAGCTCGCAGGATCGGTACAATAGTAATCTTCTTTCCCTTCAGTTTCTCAACCTCCACCGGCCCAGCCCACCCCTGAATAACCTTTTTCCGCATAGGCAGGTCCTTTGCAGCCTCATAGGTCAATAACCTGGCAACTTCGGAGGAGAGATCCCGAAAATCTTTGGTTGAAATATCATGCTGCCGCATAAGACCGAGTTTATGCTTTATCAGTGGGTGATCCGCTATATGTACGGCCATAATGCCTCCCGAAAATGTGAAAACAGGTTGTAAATGATTTTCCTGGATAAAAAACATATGTGGGCTTCTGTTATAAAAAAAACCGAGAAAATAGCAAGGTATTTTACTGATCAGAAACCGGTGGAACAGATCATTTTAAGGTCCGTATTTTACCAATTTTGGTAAGCGGGAGGATTTCTACGCTGATAATACTGGCAAAAATCAAAGCCCCTCCTGAAACCTGAGAAATCGTCAGCTGTTCACCTAAAAATAATATCCCACCAAGTGCTGCAAACACCGTCTCGGTGCTGAGAATTATTGCAGCATCAGGTGCAGGGGTATATCTCTGTCCGATAACCTGTAAGGTAAACGCCATTCCAACAGAAAAAACACCCATATAGCAAATACCCCAGATTGCACCCATGAAATCCGCCATTACCGGGGATTCAACCAGATATCCTAAAACCAGGCCTGTGAGTCCGCAGACAGTAAATTGGGCAGCCGCAACCACCAGAGGGGCCCTGGTTTTTGATGCCAGGGCTCCCACCAGCATAACGTGGACAGCCCAGAATATCGTAGAACTAATGACCCAGAGATCTCCATCAACAAATTCAAGCCGCTGAGCCCCACTCATTATATAGGTACCGATAAAACAGCAGATTGATGCGGGCCAGACGACAAAATGCACCCTGCGTCTTAAAAAAAAGAAACCGAGAAATGGTACCAGGGGAACGTAAAGCGCCGTTAAAAATCCTGAGTTCGTAACACTGGTACGGAGAATACCATGTTGCTGGAGGACCGCTGCTGCAAGCAGGACAATGCCGGTGACAACAAGAGCTCGCCAGTCCTCCGGTCGAAACTTCCTCTCAAGTCTCTCCACTCGTTTAAACTGGTTGAAAGCAAAGGGGAAAACGATAAATGCACCTACCAGAAAACGGGCTCCGGTAAAACTGATTGTTCCAAGATTTCCTGTGCCGATCTGTTGAACTACAAAACTGCTTCCCCAAATGGCAGCCGCCAGGGCGAGGAGTAAATTTGCCTGTAATCGATTCATACTCTTTCCGTCATTAAGAAGAACAACTCCTTTTTTCCGGCGGCAAGTATACATCGACAAACGTATTTTTAACAAGTCTTTCAGTGTGTCGATACAGATTGCCCAGGCAGCCGCCCTTGTCACTATCGTATCTTTCATTTCAAATAACTGTCCAAACAGACAGTTTCATTTGAATGGTTTCACACAGTTCCCCGCCTTCATATGAAATACAAATTGACATTATCGAACCTTCGTTGAATAATGGATTGAGATCGCAAACTACCCCGCAGTATCTGTTCAGAAATCATAATTATACAGGTTTTAACCCTATGGACATTCTATCCCTACGCCAAAATAAGATCCTCGCACTGGCCGGGAAAAGTGGCAGAGTTGATGTCGACGAATTATCCATCACCTTCGACCTTTCTCCACAAACTATCCGAAAAGACCTTAACATCCTCTGTGACAGACAACTTCTGCAAAGGGTCCACGGCGGTGCTATCATAGGTTCAGGCAATGAAAATGTGAGTTACGAGGCAAGGCGCCTGCTTGCCCCCGAATCCAAAAAAGCGATAGGGAAAAGAGCCGCCGCACTGATTCCCGACAACAGCTCGCTGCTCATCAATATCGGTACAACAACTGAACAGGTCGCCCATGC
>DAOVUU010000100.1 GCA_030632405.1 Desulfobulbaceae bacterium
ATAATTCTTCTTTGATGTTTTCGATTAAATGAACAGTGCTTTTATGTTGAAGAATTTGTGATTTCATAAACTACCTCCTTTTAAGTTTGTTTATGAAACTATGAAGGAGATGATTTATAATGGGAAGTGAATATGAACTGAAAGCTGTAATATGTTAGGGCTTATCCATCAACTTCCCATTATAGTAAAAATTTTGAGGACGTTGCAAATGATTTCCCGGAAGAATGTTAGATCTCAGGTGAAGGTCGCAGGTAACAGATGGATGAGCAGAGCATAAACAAATCAATATGTTCTTTTTATAACTCAAGCCCAGTCGGGGGTGATATATGCAGAAAATATTTTTTCAGTTGAGTTGGAGGCGAGTTGCAGCAATGGTGGGTGGCACAATGATACTGTTATCCCAGGCCGGATATTCGACATCGATCCCTGCAGGCCAGCGGATGCATCCTGTACAGGGCAAGGAGGGTATGGTTGTCACCAGCCATTTTCTTGCCACCCAGTCCGCCCGGGATGTATTGAAAAGTGGAGGGAACGCCATCGATGCGGCTGTGACCGCAGCGTTTTCACTTGCAGTTACCCAACCCCGGTCGGGCAATATCGGTGGTGGCGGCTTTATGCTGATCTCATCGGAGCAAAAGGATGAAGTTGTGGCCATCGATTATCGGGAAAAGGCACCAGGTAGAGCAAGTGCCGATATGTTTCTTGATAAGGATGGCAATGTTGACAGAGAAATTGCGCGATTTTCCCACCTGGCGGCAGGTGTTCCAGGGACTGTAGCTGGTCTTGCTATGGCTCTTGAACAATACGGCACCATCAGTCTCAAAGAGGCAATGACCCCCGCGATTAAGATAGCTGCTGAGGGTTTTATCGTTACTCCACGATTTAGTGATGGTCTTAAAAATAAGGAAAAAAAGCTTAAAAAATGGAATTCTTCGAGAAAAATTTTCTATAAGAAGGATGGCAGCTACTACGAACCGGGTGATCTTTTCGTCCAGAAAGATCTGGCCGCAACTTTGAATCGCATTTCCCAAAACGGTATCAAAGAATTTTATGAAGGAAAAACTGCCGAACTGCTGGTTGCTGAAATGGCAAAATATGGCGGCCTCATCAGTATGGATGATATGAAAAAGTATTCTCCGGTGTTCAGGGCGCCAGTACACGGCAAATACCGTGGATATGACATCTACTCCATGTCTCCGCCAAGTTCGGGCGGGGTTCATGTGATCCAGATTTTAAATATTCTTGAAGGGTATCCCATCTCAGAATATGGCCATAATTCAGCCAAGACCATCCATTTATTGGCAGAGGCAATGAAAAGGGCCTATGCTGATCGGTCATTATATCTGGGTGATGAGGATTTTATCAAAGTTCCATCGAAAGGATTGACTTCAAAAAAATATGCAGCCTTTCTCCGTGAGGGGATCAATTCTGAACAAGTGACGTCGAGCATCACTATTTCCCCTGGCAAACCATTGCCTTATGAGAGCGAGGAAACGACGCATTTTTCTATCGTCGATAAGTTTGGCAATGGTGTCTCCAACACCTATACCATCAACTTCAGTTACGGCTCTGGCATCGTTGTCGAGGGAGCTGGATTCCTGCTAAACAACGAGATGGATGATTTCTCTGCAAAGCCAGGCATTCCCAATGCTTACGGCTTGATTGGTGGTAAAGCAAACAGCATAGAGCCAAACAAACGGATGCTCAGCTCCATGTCACCGACTATCGTCAAACAGGATGGTAAAAACTTTCTGGTAACCGGCAGCCCGGGAGGATCCCGCATTATAACAACTACACTGCAGGTGATCATGAATGTTATAGACCACGGTCTGAATATGCAGAGTGCAGTTGCGGCTCCCCGTATCCACCATCAATGGCTGCCTGATCAACTGCGAATTGAGGAAGGTCTCAGTCAAGATACTGTCAAAGGGCTGCAAAATATGGGTCACAAGGTGAAACAGAAATCGTCCATGGGTGCCATCCAGTCCATCATGATCAGGGACGGCATGATGTATGGCGGCGCCGATCCGCGTAGATCGACGGCACTCGCAGCCGGGCTCTGAGACAACATTGAGATACGGTTCGGGAGACCTCCCTGATCATTTTCCTTATATACTTTCTTACGATAGCCGTCCCGAGGGGAGGCTAAAAGGATGACGGTTAGACTGTCAGAGGCAATGAAATTGGTAAACTATCAAAACTTTGGACAGCTGAATTGAAATACCCGTATGTCAAAAGGTCTCGGTGCCGGAACTGGAGGCGGTTCCCTTGATGATTTGTTCCGGATATTGATCTGACTATACAGGGATGCTTTTACCTATTCACCTCCGGTATTTGCCGACCTGAACGGGTATAGGATAGCAGAGGTTATTCTGTGTTCAGATCAGGAACCTGCGGGTGAATATGTCAACAGAGGAAACTGTCTTTGGGCTTTGAATAAATGTACAAACTACTAAAGTTCGGTCTCGAGTAACTCGTGTCTTGTGCAGGTGTAGATTGTTGTCGTACCGTTTAATGTCATCCTGTATGACCTGTCGGTACCGCCATTTCTCTTTGCCTCACCACCAGCATCTTTTACCGCTTTGGCGATTGCTTTAAGGTGTCGGACGCAGCCGGACTGGTCAAAAGGAAAAGACTTACGATATGTGTTGGCTTGTGCAATAGTCGCCATAATGACCATTACCACGACGACTAATATTTTCGTCTTCATGCAACTCTACCTCCCTGCTTTTTACCTTCTTGACGTTTAAAATTCACAAATGAATATCATGTCCAAATATCATTGAAGTGAAGATGGATCCATCTCCTGATCCGGCAAGTCCATGCTGAAATTTTTCATACCACCGGGGAGACTGCTAGAGGATTTCCAGGTCAATGTCGTCATTTGAATTCATGAACAAAGATATAATCATTATCCTCTACCGAATTATGACAGCCGATACATCCCTTAACCTTTCCTGAGTCAGCTACCTTGCCTTTTGGACTGTACTTGGCCCAGAACCAATCACCTTTTTCGGGGTTGAATCCCTCAACCTTGTACATAACGGTCAGAGCTTTTAATTTATTGTCATTGCCGATATTTTCCTTGACCACAATGGTGCCAAATTCAGCAGCAGTTTTTCCTGAAGCTGTACCTGTGTTGCTGACAAACACCTTGTGCTGGGGAGCATGGGGTGCATTCCCCTTTTGAAGTCCCTGGTGGTCTTTCCAAAACTCCCAGTTTGTGTATGGAGACTCTTTAGCAATGTATTGCCATAGAGCTTTACCGTCCGGGGCGGGCATCTCAGCAAAGACTGTTGAGGCGATGAAAGTGAGACAAAGGCTGTATAAAACGGCATATCCTGCGTTCTTCATAATTTCTCCTGTTATGGTTAATTAAAAAATTCAAGCAACTGTTTAACACAAATTGCTTGCCCGTTTGTGAAAAGAAAAATATACTCCGGGCGAGAACCGAAGGCCACTCTCAGAGTAATTTTTAGACCAAGTATAACCGCGTATAATGATAATAGAATTGTTGTTCCATCCTGATCATTTAAGGGATTCCAGTGCGGATATGATATCTTCCGGATCCAGTCTCCTGGTGTGATCTGCATTAACATGGGCAACACTGACTATGCCGTCGATATCGATGAGATATGTTGCAGGTATTGGCAATTCAAAACTGTCATCACCGTTCGCCTCAGGAATATTTACACCGAAATCCTCATATACAGGCCGGATTGTGTCTGACAGGGAATACGCCAGACCAAACTGGTGGGAAATTTTATTGCCTCCATCAATCGTCATTTTGAATGTGAGCGCAAGTTTTTCTTTCAGAGCAATAGCATTCTCCATGAGTAGAGGAGAGATCGCAATAAGTTGACCTCTATGCTTACGAAAATCCGCCAGTGAGCGCTGCATGGCCTGCAGCTCCAGGTTGCAATAGGGTCACCAGTCACCTCGAAAGAATTTGAGAATGACAGGGCCGGCCTGGAGTGCATCATAGAGTTCTACCGTGCTGTTGTTGGTATCTTTGAGGATTATTGGTGGTGCCTTTTCACCAACCTGGAGAGAACTCTGCTCAATTCCACTATCGCGTAACTGCTGTGTTGCTGTCCCTATCAGTTCGATAGCCTCCTGAGGAGCGCTGGCGAGAAACTGCTCACGTTGTTTGTTGAGTTCATCCGTTAAACGCATTATAACCTCCTTCCCTTGTTATGGAATATTCCGATGAGTTCTTCTGAATTTTCCGTTTTTTTTAAGTTTTAGACAAGAGAAGGTTTGGGTACGGATACACGTTTAATTCGTGTTAAAGCACTGCTGATTTAATAATCATTAGTTTTTCCTTACTCATCTCTTCCATTGAATTTAAAATACCTCCCTGCCCAAGCCCTGATTTTTTAGCTCCCCCAAACGGCATCCAGTCGACTCTAAATGCGGTATGATCATTTACAAGAACAGTGGTACCATTTAATCTTTTAACAGCTCTTAATGCAGCGTCGATATTTTTAGTAAAGACAGATGCCTGGAAAGATACTTCCAGGGAATTTGCTCTGTCAAATGCCTTCTCAATATTACTGTACGAATAGATGCAGACCACAGGCCCAAAAACTTCTTTTGTCGAGACTAATGCATCGTCTGCGGGATTCAGGATAACAGTTGGTTCATAACACGAAGTTGAAATTCTTTTGCCACCGGTTAAAACTTTTCCTCCTTTCTGCCGTGCTTCATTTACCCACTGCTCAACTCTATCCACTTCGTTGCTGTTAATTAAAGGCCCAACCTCAGTGGCAGGATCCAGCTGATCACCAACAACTAACCTGGAAGCGGCATCTGCCAATTTCGAAGCTACAAGTTCACAAATATCTTCATGTACATAAATTCTTTGGACCGACACACAAACTTGACCGGCATGATAAAAACCACCCTTTATTAAAGAAGGAATCAGCTCGTCTAAATCAGCATCCTTTTCAACAATAACTGGTGCAACACCGCCATGTTCCAGAGCTACCCTGGTACCATGTGCAACTTTAGAATTTAAATACCAGCCAACGGCCCCGGAACCAATAAATGTCAGGAAATTTACCTTTGGCGAAGTCGCTAACAACTCACCTGCTTGACGATCACAAACAACAGCTTGCGTCCATCCCTCAGGTAAACCGGCTTCTTTTAGAATTTCAATCAACCTGACAGCCGACAGAGGGGTTTGTGTTGCAGGCTTGATAATAACGGGACAGCCAACAGCAATTGCAGGAATAACCTGGTGAACTGCCAGATTTAATGGATGATTGAATGCTGAAATTGCAGCAACTACACCAATAGGTTCTTTGAACGTATAACCAATTCTATTGACACTTGAAGCTGTATGGCCCATGGCAATTTCCCTGCCAGCATGTGCACTTATTTGTTCAATTGCCAATTTCACGCCATTGATAGCTCTATGAACTTCAACTTGAGAATCAACGTAGGGTTTACCACCTTCACTTGCGCAAAGAATTGTAAGTTCTTCGACCTGTGAACTCATGATTTTGACAACTTTTTCCAGTATCTTAACCCTTTCATATTTAGGTAAAGAATTGTTCTGATCTAAAAAGGTTGTCTGTGCTAAATCGATACCATTTTGAACATCCGTAATTGAAGAAAATTTCACTTCTCCGACAACTTTACCATCAAATGGCGATTTTACTTCAATAGTGTTCATTTTTTTTTAAACTAAGCATTCCTTTTGAGTCAATAAATCATTTAAGATAGCGTGATTTAAAGAGTAATCAACTGCTAAGTCAATTACATGGACTCCTTCTGTCTTCAAACAATTTTCTAAAATATGTAAAAACTCTTCACACGATCCTGGTCTATGTCCAATAGCTTTATAAGATGAAGCATACTGAACAAAATCAGGGTTGGTGTAGTCGAGCCCAAAATTTTCAAACCCCATGCCTGCCTGCTTCCACTTAATCATGCCGTATGCATTATCATTTAAAATTATAACGGTAAGGTTAAGGTTCAGCCTGACGGCAGTCTCCAGTTCCTGCGAATTCATCATGAATCCACCATCTCCACAGACAGCCACAACATTTTTGTCGGGATTCACCATCTTTGCAGCAATTGCAGATGGAAGTCCCGCCCCCATTGTTGCAAGGGCATTGTCAAGTAAGAGTGTATTCGGCTCTGAACATTTGTAGTTTCTGGCAAACCAGATTTTATATACGCCATTATCAAGAGTAACTATATCTCCAGCATTCAGAAGATTGCTGATGGTATTCACCACCTTTTGCGGCAGTATTGGAAATCTTTCATCTGTGTAATATTTAGTCAGATGCTCTTTGATATTTGTTATTACTCTCCCGTAATATTCAAAATCCCAATGCTCTTGGGGGGACAGTAGAGCTGTCAGTGCATCAATGTTTGAAGCGATATCTCCGACGATATCAAGTTGAGGGAAGTACGTATCGTCAACTTCAGATGGGAAGAAATTCATATGGATAACTTTTGTTGAATCTTCCTCATTTTCCATGAAGAATGGTGGTTTTTCTATAACATCATGTCCAATATTTAATATCAAATCGGCTCTGTCAATTGCACAATGTATAAAATCATCTTTTGATAGTGCTGCAGTCCCAAGACACAGGTGATGATTTTCGTCAACTACACCTTTACCCATTTGAGTTGTGAAAAATGGAATTTCAGACTTATTTACCAAATGTGTAAGTGAGTGACAAATTCTCGTTCTGTTTGCTCCGGCCCCTATCAGGATGAGAGGCCGTTTTGAATTTTCTATCATCCGGACCGCACCCAACACAACATTTGTTTCTGCTATCGGATAGACAAATGATTTTACGGGATAGATATTATCAGTTACCTCCTCATCTGCAATATCTTCAGGAAGTTCAATATGAACAGCACCTGGTCTTTCGGTTGTTGCAATTTTAAAAGATTCTCTGACCATTGATGGGATATTATTGCCGTTTACAATTTGTTTTGCATATTTAGTAACGGGTTTCATCATATTTATAACATCAACAATTTGGAATCTTCCCTGTTTAGATTTTTTAATTGGTTTTTGGCCGGTAAGCATCATCATTGGCATTCCACCAAGTTGCGCGTAGGCGGCTGATGTCACAAAATTGGTCGCCCCCGGACCTAATGTAGCCAGACAAACACCGACTTTTCCGGTAAGTCTTCCGTAGGTCGCAGCAATAAAACCTGCCGCCTGTTCGTGTCGAGTTAAAATAAGTTTTATTTTTGATTTTCTAAGTGATTCCAAAAAGGCGAGATTTTCTTCACCTGGAATTCCAAATATAAATTCAACGCCTTCATTTTCTAAGGCCTTTACCAATAGATCCGATGCTTTCATACTTTCTCCTGAACTAATTCAGCTGGGATCGGAATATACGCCTTCCCGGTAAACTGGTAATGTGCTGACCATTGAGGACTGTTCATGTTGCATTATTTTTTTCTCCCCGTTAACAAATGAGATGGGGTAGATCTACAATTTATTCCCATTCAGCGATCAAAAAATGACCCTTCCAATAAACAGTTGGCCAGATCACTTATTCCGCTTGGAAGGTCTGAATTTTCAAACGATGTAACGTTAAATATATGCACCATTTCAAAATTTACAATTGACGATATGTATATCAAAGTATATATTTGAATATCAATATTATACTACAATGTAGAGAAAACTATGGAAAAACTACTCACTATCAAGGAAGCTGCTGGATTTTTAAATGTTTCAGAAATGTCTCTCAGACGCTGGACCAATAGTGGCAAACTAAAATGCTACCGGATAGGAGGTAAAAATGAGCGGAGATTTACCAGGAAAGCACTGGAAAACTTCCTTCAGCCAAATGAGAAGAGTGTACCGCTTGGAATCAGCAACACTTCCGTGAAAGATTCTTCTCATATTGCCCATTTCTATAAAGATGCTGATGAGAGTGTGGCGGTGGGAAC
>DAOVUU010000396.1 GCA_030632405.1 Desulfobulbaceae bacterium
GCTTGTCAACTTCAGTTTTTATAAAAGAATACGCTTCATTTTACTTAGAATGGCTAAATACTAGTCACTCTAAGTATTTTCTGTCAAGAATATTTCTTCCCTGAGGCTCTTCAAACACCGAAAAATGAAGAAATCGTTGAAAAACATTCCTACTTTCAGTAAATAGAGAAGTAGTTCTTCTGTCCCAAAGAAAACCCGTTAAGACGGGTATTCCTGAACCTTTATCTCCCCCTTATATTTGACCATATTATTATTCCATTAACTTTCAAGCCGTCTCTGGCAAAACAGGAGCACAACAATCATGCGCTACAAAGCAGTAATCCACATTGATCTGGAAGACGAAACCATTTTCACCCTCGGTCTGAGTAATCTCACCAACACCCTTGACGCTCTCAAGGATGAAGAAAAAGAGCTGATCCTGCTGGTCACCGGGCCCGGTGTCGCCTTACTGGCTGGAGATCTGATGTACCTGTTCATGGAAAAACTCAGGCAGATTCATGGAGCCGGTGTTCGTATCCAGGTCTGTGAAAGGGCATTGAAATTGTTTGAGATCCCAAAAGAAGAATTGTTTGATGGTTGCGAGATCATTCCTGCCGGTGTTGTCGGCCTGATAGAACTGCAGCACGGCGGCTTCGCCTACATCAAGCCGTAGGCAAATCATGCCACAGAAAAAAAAGATTGAACGATTAACAGCAGAGGTTTCCAGACTGACCAGTGAAGTTTCCAGGCTTCAGCACCTGAACACGACGCTATCAGATGAAAAAGAAATGCTGGATGAGATCCTCAACCGGCTGCCGGGTACTTTTTACATCTGGGACGATACCCCTGAACTCATTCGCCGCAACAAAAAGCATGATGAAATCACAGAGTATTCTGAGAAAGAGTATCGAAGCATGCTGCCCATGGATTTTTTCGATAAAACAGAACACCCTAAAGTTGAGGCTGCTTTAGAACGGGTCTTTACCCATGGGGAGTCCATGGTTGAGGCAACACTTATAACCAAGAGCGGGAAAAAAATTCCCCACATGTATTCGGCAGTGCGAACCACCATTGGGGACAAGCCGGTACTCATGGGCTTTGGAATCGACATCAGTGAACAGAAACTGGCCGAGCAGCGGCTCCATGACGCATTAGCAACCATCGGAGAGTTAAAAGATCAACTGGAAGAGGAGTGCGTCTATCTCGGTGAAGAAATCAAGCAGATCCATGATTATGAGAATATCATCGGGGAGAGCGAGGTTATGCAATATGTTTTCTACAATATGAAACAGATTGCCCCCACCGATACCACGGTATTCATTCAGGGTGAATCCGGTACCGGCAAGGAGCTCATTGCCAGGGCCATTCATCACAGGAGTAAAAGAAATCAGCTTCCTCTCGTTAAAGTCGATTGCTCTTCTTTACCGGCAAACCTCATTGAATCCGAGCTGTTTGGGCATGAAAAGGGCGCATTTACCAGTGCCTCGGAAAAACGAATCGGTCGTTTTGAACTCGCCGACGGAGGAACCATTTTTCTTGATGAAATTGGGGAGTTGCCCTTGGAACTGCAGTCAAAACTGCTGAGAGTTCTCCAGGACCGTGAGTTTGAACGACTGGGCAGTTCCAAAACACGCCGCACCAATGTCCGGGTAATTGCTGCAACAAACAGAAATCTTGAAGAGGAGGTGCAGCAGGGGCGATTCAGAAAAGATCTCTGGTATCGTATTAATGTATTCCCCTTAACTGTCCCCCCGTTACGAGAGCGCGGAGAGGATATTAGTCTGCTGGCCAACTGGATGACTCAAAAACACCAGCGACCCCTCGGCAAGCAGATCAATAAAATTCCAATGGAAGTGTTAAACGAAATGCAGTCCTACGGTTGGCCCGGGAACGTGAGAGAACTTGAAAATGTGATTGAACGCTCAGTGATCGTTATCTCAGGCGACAAATTCAGATTAGCCTGCTCGTTACAAGCAGTCGAAGCAAAAGCAGAAGCAGAAATATCACAGAACACTCCAATAAAAAGCCTGGCTGAGCTGGAAAAAGAACATATCCTGCGTGTCCTGACTAAAACTCATTGGAAAATTGCTGGAAAAGGCTGTGCTGCGGAACTTCTTGGCTTAAATGCCAGCACTCTTCGCGGACGCATGCGAAAACATGCTATCAGCCGACCGAAGGTGAGACAGGTCCCCTTGTGCATTTGAGATATCTGCCGCTTCAAATTCTGCCTGTTTTGCTCCTCTGTTTCACCGCTCTCCATGCCGAAGAAACACCCGAAGATGTGGCCCAGAGAGTCTATCTGGCAAATATCAATGCACTGATGGTCTTTACCTCGCAAGAGGGACTGAATTCAGGACATTACCGCTTTACCAACATCGGTATCAAGATGGATATCTACCACCTTCCATTCCTCTATCAGCTTGATATCGGGAACGAGACAATCAACATGTTTGCGATGGGCAATGTCGGGTATAGCAGAACCTTTGTCAATGAGACCATCAATATTTCCGATTATCCCGAGTTATCCCACGAAGACCAGATGAACACCTATACAGGGGGAATGGGTATTGGTGCACGTATCAAAACCGCTTATGCAATTGATATCCTGGCCGGGCTCGAACTCATCTACTCGCGCTCTGGAATCAATGTTCACAAACCTGATAATGATATTGGCGATGCCATAGAAGAATTTTTCACAGGGAAATATAATGACAACCTGACCTACAAATTTCTTTTGCAGCTGGAGCACCACAGAGAGGTTAACGGCTATACATTGTATGGCAAACTCAGTCATAAACTCTACGAGACCAAGGCCGATTTCAATTTTGATGCACTGACCTCATTTACAACCCAGGCCAGCGTCAGTTCCCTGGGAGCAGGAATTGAAACCCCAAAACTCTTTACCTGGCGCGAGATGTACCTAACCCTTGAAGGGTATCTTTACGGCCATTATCTGAGTGGTGATATTGTCGATGTCGTCGGGTTTGACGCCTACAGCACGGTCGGTGTCGTAGCCTACTGGTACA
>DAOVUU010000347.1 GCA_030632405.1 Desulfobulbaceae bacterium
ACAAGAAAACGGAGAAGGGGTTTTAAAATTATGAGCATAAAATTCACCACCAAGGTACTTATGCCGTTTTGCTTACCGTTGATACGGTGTTAGAGTTGAGTGGAGGGAAAATATCAGTATACGCCTGTATTCTTATCGGTGGAAAAAGTTCGAGAATGGGACAGCCAAAGCATTTGATTACAGATGAGCGTGGGATAACGTGGTTGGAACATACTGTAGGCATTCTTAAACCTTTTGTTGATGAAGTAGTTCTATCTGGAGGCGGGGATCTTCCGGCATCGCTTGCCGGGATATCACGGTTGGCTGATATAGCGGGAGTTGTCGGGCCGCTGACGGGAATCCTGTCCGCTGTCCGGTGGATGCCCCAGGTGAGCTGGCTTGTAATAGCATGTGACATGCCCCACATCTCAGCGGAGGCTGTAGAATGGTTGCTGTCCCATCGACGGCCCGGTTATTGGGGATATGTTCCTCGTATGACAGAAATCAGCCATTTTGAGCCGCTTTTTGCCCTGTATGACCCTGAAGCAGCAATGCTTTTTGAGCGTCAGGCGCTGAGTGGTGAGATGCGTATGAGTAGTGTCGCACGCCATCCCAAAATTATGAATCCGGTTATCCCTGAATCACTGCGATATGGCTGGGAAAATGTAAATACCCCCGAACAGTTGCAAGAGGTAGAGAGGAGGGTTTAAAAATCTGCGATGGGGTGGGTTTCAGAGGCTCAGTCTTTCCGGATTATCACCTGTAATCTGCTTCATCACAACGCATTTTTTACATATCAGGATTTTTTCATGCCAGTTTTTCTGGGCGGCACATTCACAGATTGTGCCATTAACAAACCAGCAAAATTCCCCTGAATCAAATTCCCAGGCGGGGCATTTCTTTCTTGTTTTTTCAGGACAGTTTTTCAGATCCCAGCAGTTCTTGTTTGCAGAGGAGCCCCTTTTTTTTCGTGAAAGCAGGAACAGTAATTGTCGCTCCACATGGACGGGGACTGCTCTCCAGCCCTGTTCGTAACTGCAGATGGCCTTCAGGGAGATTCCCAGGAGCGTGGCTAGTCCCTTTTGTGTCCTCCCGAGATCTTTTCTGATGGCTCCAAATTCTGTTTTTTCCATATACTACAGTGTAACATGTAGCGATGGTTTCCGCAAACTTTCAGTTGAGCAGGAAAGGGCTTTTTAAAAAACATTGGTGAAGGCAATAAAAGAGATATACAGTTTGACTGAGTATCTCCTGATCGTTGGTTATGATACATTTATTATGGAGGAATGTTGCCAGTGAGTAAAAATATGGATGATAATCTAATACGGTGTTCCTACGGAGGGTGACCAGTTTTGAAAGGCATGGAGATAACCTACGATGAGATCTGCAGGGCAGAATTTAATCTTTTGCAGTCACGTATAGAACATCTTTTTGTTAATATCGACATAGGGTGTCCATATGGACATCCCTCAGTCGCTACATTTCATCAGGCAACATTTGCCCCTCTAAATGAGAGGGCAATGGAACTTTTTCTTACAGCCGGGTTTAGAAGAAATGGCAACAGCCTCTATGATATGCATTGCCGTGACTGTACGGCCTGTATACCAATCCGGATACATCCGGGGAAGTTTCGTCTCAATAGAAATCAGAAAAGAGTGATTGAGAAGAATAAAGATGTCCAGATCAGTCTGCTACCTCTTACTGTTGATAAAGAAAATATAGATCTCTGTGAAAAATTTCTGCAGGCGAGATATCCGAAAGAGGATAATAGTGCCAGCGGATATTATCGAGAATTTTTCCTTAACACTATTGTTGAGAGTGTACAGCTGCAGTTCAGGGTAGAAGATCGTCTGGTAGGTACCTCCATTCTCGATATTGGTGCAAACTGGTTAAATGGAGTGTATTTCTTTTTTGACCCGGATGAATCGAAACGCAGTCTTGGCACGTATAATATTCTCCACCTTATACAGATTTGCCGGAAAATAGGGATAGGATATCTCTATCTTGGCTATTTTATAAAAAATGTCCCGGCAATGAGCTATAAAGGAAATTTTAAACCCCACCATTTGTTCATACATAAAAAATGGCAAAAGAAAAAATAACTTCATTTAGACCCGTTGATTTACTGTATGTCTCTCACAGAGATGATTCTGTGACCTGCACACTGTGTGCCCACCGCTGTCATCTTCAGGAAGGACAACGGGGGATCTGCGCTGTTCGTCAAAATATTGAGGGGAAGCTGGTGTCTCTCGTCTATGGCAGACTTGTGGCCGAACATATTGACCCGATAGAAAAAAAACCTCTTTTTCATGTGCTGCCCGGGTCCTTATCCTATTCGATCTCAACTCTTGGTTGTAATTTTCACTGCAGTCATTGTCAGAATGCATCTATTTCACAGGTTGGTCGAAATGAAGCTGTGGCAGCATCAGGAGTGCTGAAGAAACCTGCGGAAGTGGTAGCGTCTGCTGTTGCAGGAGGCTGTCAGTCTATCAGTTATACTTATGTTGAGCCGACTGTGTTTTTTGAATACGGCTACGACTGCTGCACGCTGGCTATGGAAAAGGGCATTAAAAATGTTTTTGTTTCAAACGGGTATATGACCCGAGAAGCACTCACGCTCCTGGCGCCGCTCCTCTCGGCTGTGAATATTGATATAAAGGCTTTCAGCGATTCTTTTTACAAAAGGGTGTGTGGCGCCAGGCTGCAGCCTGTTCTGGACAGTGTAAAACTCCTGAAAGAGCTGGGGGTCTGGCTGGAAGTGACCACACTTGTTATTCCCGGCCTGAATGATTCTGATGAAGAATTATCTGCTATCGCTTCATTTTTAGCATCTCTTGATAATTCGATCCCCTGGCATGTAACCGGGTTTTATCCGGGCTATCGTATGATGGATGTGGAGCCGACGTCAGTTGCCACACTCAATAGAGCACGTAAGATAGGGCTTGGAGAAGGACTTAAGTTCGTTTATGCAGGAAACAGGCCCGGCTCAACTGATGAAAATACCCTATGTCCGGTTTGCAGCCATATACTCATAGCACGGCACGGTTTTCGGGTTGATGATGTGTCGGTTCAGGCCGGCTGTTGCCCGCAATGCGGGGAACAGATTCCCGGGGTGTGGGGGTGACTGTGGAACGGCTATGTCGTTTTCTCTTTTTCCTGCTGTTTTCTTAAATTTTTCCACCAGTCCAGTCTTTTCTTAATCTCTTTTTCAAATCCGAACGGGGAGGGGGTGTAGTAATCCTTTTCCCCCAGTGTTTCAGGAAAATAGTTCTGATAACTGTAATTGTTTTCATAGTTATGAGAGTATCGGTAACCTTTATTGTAGCCGAGATCTTTCATAAGTTTGGTGGGAGCATTGCGGATGGCAAGTGGTACCTTGAGATGGCTCGTGGTTGAAGCATCATTTTTTGCACCGATATAGGCCGTTTCTACAGAGTTGCTTTTGGGTGCGGTAGCCAGATAGATCGTTAACTGGCTGAGTGCAGTGTTTGCTTCAGGCATACCCAGGAAATGGACGGCATCCTTGACTGCTATCGCCTGGACAATTGCCTGGGGATCTGCCAGCCCGATATCTTCAGTTGCTATCCTGACAAGTCTTCTTGTTATATAGAGTGGATCTTCTCCAGCCTCCAGCATTCTCGCAAGCCAGTAGAGTGCAGCCTGCGGGTCACTTCCCCGTATAGATTTTTGAAAAGCGGAAATGAGATTAAAGTGTTCTTCTCCC
>DAOVUU010000375.1 GCA_030632405.1 Desulfobulbaceae bacterium
ACCACCGAATTCAACACCAAGGACCCGGGAGATTAAAAAGTAGGACCCCCCTCCTCTCACCCGCATATTGGTACTGATCGCACCAATGGATGAAGTGGTCACCAGGGTGATGGTCTTGGCAAGAATGAGAATGGACAGAGCGCCCAGCACCCCGGCCTGGCCAACTACGAAGTTGGCACGCATGAACATGATCACACCGAGGATGGTGAGAATGGATGGTGTAAAAACACCACCGAAAGTCCCGAAACGGTTCCTGGTTGTGCTTTGCTTTGTCATATCTGGCATCTGCCTTCCGAGCAGCACATGGGTCCCTTATCTAACAAAATAAAGGATTATTAAAAAAAATCAAATTACCACAAAATTGATATTGCTTGATTAATATATATTTTATTAAGGTTAGGGAAATTATCGCTATTATTCAACTCTCTGTGATGATTCAAAAGTATTTTTTTACTTTTATACTAACAGTGGAGCCAATTATGCGAAACACGCTGATCTTTTTTATGTTGCTGTTTTTTCTTTCTTCGCTTGTTTTGTATTGAGGTTTTAATATGAAGAAAATCGGCAACTATCTTCTCGAAAATAATATCTGCGATGAGTCCTCGCTTGAGAGTGCCCTAAAAAAACAGTCACAACTGAAAAAACGCGGCACTTTCAAACCTCTCGGTTCTGTTCTTACAGATTCCCTGGCTATCTCATTACAGGATTTAGATAAAATACTTTCCAAGATGCACATTGACATTCTGTCTATGTCGGCTCTTTTCCGGGACATCTCAAAAGAGTCCATTGAAAAGACCTTATCACAGGCAGAATATAAGGTTCTTCCGGAAAACAGTGTCATTTTCAAGGAGGGAGAAGAAGCCGACTCTTTCTTTGTAGTTATTTCGGGCAAAGTCAAGATTTATAGAACCTCCTCTGAGGGACAGGATAGCCTTATAGGACATCTCACCTCTGGTGAAGGATTTGGAGAAGTTTCATTATTGACCGGTAAACCTCACTCTGCTTCTGTAACTACTGTTAAAGCAACGAGCCTTCTCGTATTTACAAAAAAAGAAGTTAGCAATTTGATTGAAGCACACCCCGATATTTCCATGGCTCTCATAAAAGGTTTTGCCAACCGCTTACTACAGAAAGATGCAGAAATAGATAAAGCCAGTGAAAAAGAGCGGGCCTACCAGCAGTTTGTTTCTGAACAGGATGAACTTTCACTGCCTGAACTCATCGGTCAGTCGCGGGTCATCAATCAACTGCGTGGAAAAATCGATGCGGCGGCACAAAATGATTTACCCTCTCTGATATACGGTGAACCTGGCACCGAAAGGCTTGTTGTAGCCGGGAATATTCATAAAAAAAGTCCCTGCTCTTCAGCCCCCTTTCTTTCGATGGATGCAGAAAATATTGTTTTGGAAGGTTATGGGGCCATCGTGGAATCTGAATCAGGGATGCTTCAATTGGAAATGGCACAAAGCAGTGTTCTCTTCGGGTACGAAGATAGAGCGTTTTCCTTTTCGAAAGCAAGAGGGTTGGGGCTTCTGCAAATATGCCGACAGGGATCAGTCGTTATTCAAAATGTTGATAAGTTGATAATGGGAGTACAGGAAAAACTTCTCAATTATTTACGCACTGGCATTTTTGTGACGGTTGGCGGGCAGAAGCCAATTCCCTCCAGCGCCAGGATTATTGCCACCACCTCCGCAGATCTTGAGAAATTTGCTGCAGATGGAAAATTCAATCGGGATCTTCTGGAGCTATTACAATCCAACAACATGGCGGTTCCTCCTATCAGCAAACGTAAAAGCGATTTGCGGCTTCTGGTAGACTTCATCATCATTATGGAGTGTTTCAAGACCCCTGACAGAAAACTGATTAAGGGTGTCTCCCCTGAAGCCTATCAGCGCATCATGGAATATGATTGGCCCGGCAACATGGAGGAACTGCAAATTGTTATCCGCAGGGCAATAAATCTGGCCCATGGTGACTACCTGTTCCCGGAAGATATATTTACCGGCATCGTTCCGCCTGAAGGTAAATACACGATCAATCTCCTTCAGTTTGATAAAATTAAAAAAATTTTCAGCAGCCGTGCTTACCCGGGTGCTCTGCAGTTAGTTACAGTTTCTGTATTTAGCTTGATATTCCTGTTATCATTTGCAGGGAATCAGTCGCCAGACAGCAATGTAGCGCTTCTCCTGGTCTGGGGCATGTGGGAGCCGCTTCTTGTAATCAGCTGGTTCATCGGAGCCCGCATATGGTGTTCAGTCTGTCCTATGGGTGCTGCCAATGACCTGCTGAACCGAATCGGCAAAAAAAAACTGAAAGTGCCTGGTTTTATTCATGATTACGGCGTGTATTTGAGTGCAGCCGGGCTGGCAATAATCATCTGGGCGGAATATACAACAACGATGCAATACTCTCCTATGGCTACAGGCTATCTACTGCTCTCAATAGCTTTTTTTGCCATACTTTCAGGGATTTTGTTTGAACGCAGGGTCTGGTGCCGTTATCTTTGCCCCCTTGGAGCACTTGGTGCTATTTTTTCCGGATGCTCTGTTGTTGAATTGCGTTCTAACCAAAGTATATGCAACAGTACCTGCAAGGATAACAGCTGTTACAAGGGAGATGAAAATACCCCCGGATGCCCACTGTATCAGGGCCCATTTTCATTAAGCTCCAATCAGAATTGCATCCTCTGTGGCAACTGTGTAAAAGCTTGCCCTAACGATTCACCTGTTTTCAATCTCCGCATACCAGGCCATGAACTCTGGGCTTCATTGAAACCTGAAAAGTTGACAACAATATTTGTACCCGTCATCCTGGGAACCCAGGTTTTCCGCGGCTTTTTACACACTTCATTTATGCAGGATTTGGAATCAGGACTTCAATCCAGGTGGGCAATCTATGCAATCATATTGCTGGCAGCCATTGTCATGTCTTTTGCTTATCTGCGCATCTCAGGTATTTTGGCTTTTGGCAAACTTAAAAACATCACCATCATCAAAGGTGATCTTTACATTCATGCCATAATACCATTGGCTTTTGTTTATGAGTTCGTCTATCAACTCAACCCACTTTTAACACGCCTTGGACACTTTTTTCCGACTCTCGGCAGGCAATTCGGTTTTAATTTAGAATCTTGGGATTTTGCATATTTGCCAGGTTCAATCAAGCCCTGGCAGGTCCTTTTCATTCTATTCGGCATTGCAGTTTCAGTAGCCTTTTTGAAAGTTATTAC
>DAOVUU010000120.1 GCA_030632405.1 Desulfobulbaceae bacterium
ATAAAGTTTCTGTCTCTTCCGGTTAAGACCATTATAAAATTCTTTCATCTCTTTATCCGGTGAAAAACACTTTTCTGAACCTGCAGGTTGTACCTTATGAAAAGCCTCGTCATACGAACCGTAGAGGCCACATGCCACTGCCGCAGAAATCCAGGCCCCAAGAGAAGTTGATTCCCGGTTGGGATACAACGCTACTTCAGATCCATAAACATCAGCCTGCAGCTGATTATAGGTATCGAATTTAGTCAATCCACCGGAAATACAGATTTGGGAGACATTCCCCAGTTTCTCCCTGAACAAAGAGACATTCTCTCCCATTCCCATAACAAGACCTTCCAGCACAGCACGGGCCATATCCCCCCGGGTCGTCGAAAGTTTCAGGCCGTAAAACATACCGGTGTCCTTTGGATTCCAGTATGGTGCACCACTTCCCTCAAAATAAGGCAGCATCAATGTTCCATTTGCACCCGGCGGGCTGGATATTACCTCCTGGTTAACTGCATCAATAGCAACTCCAGCCGATTGCCCACCATAGAATTGCTCAAAAAACCAGCGATATACAGTACCGGTGGTAAGCATACCGGCCTCCAGATTATATGTCCCTGGAATTGCACCAATTTTACAGAGAAATCTTCTCTTTTCATCAATTACAGGTTCGTCCACATGGGCAATCAGATAGGATCCTGTGCCTGTGGTACATTTCAGCTTTCCCACTGACGTAACACCTAGACCAAGTGCCGCACACTGCTGGTCTCCCCCGGCGGTTATAACCGGAGTACCTTCGAGGATGCCCGTTTTCTGCTGTAGATCTTTTGAAGTCCTGCCGCAGACCGAACCGGGAGGGACAAGATCGCAGAGATGAGATTGGTCCACAGAAAATATATCGAGTAGTTCCTGATCCCACTGGCAACTCTTCAGGTTAAGCAGACTGGTATTACTGGCAAGAGAATGATCGGTAACAAAGCCGCCGCATAAGGTATGAAGTGCCAGGTCATGTATTCCCAGCATTTTCGCTGTTTTTTTATAAACTTGAGGCCGCTCTCTGCGCAGCCAGGTCATCTTGACCGCGGAGAAAACCGGGGAAATGCGCAACCCGGTTATGGTGTACACCCGGTCTTCATACCGCTGCAGTTCCTGACATATTGATATCGTTCTTTTGTCATGCCACATGATAAAGGGTGCCAGAGGCTCCCCCCGGCCATTCACCGGGACCACCGAGGAACGTTGGGAAGTGACGCTGATTCCGACGGGGGATATCTTCCGGCTCTGGCTGTAATCACATGATTCCTTCAACAGGGAAAGCAGTGTCTCTACATAAACATTGGCATCCAGCTCGACACGAGTGGTGCCGGATTTATAATTTGGGACAGTGCTCCTCCGACACGTGTGCATAATACCACCACGGGCATCATGAAGAATGGCCCGCATGCTGGATGATCCAATATCAATGGTCAGGATGGATTCCATAGTCTCACTTCTGTCCGTAATAGGCACCTGCACCGTGCTTGCGAAGATAATGCTTGTCGAGCAGCTCCTGGTCAATGCCCTGAAGTTGCGGGTTGATTGCCAGTGAGGAACCTGCCATGGCAGCGATTTCCTCAAGAACGACAGTATTGTGCACTGCATCCATGGCACTGGTTCCCCAGGTAAAAGGGCCGTGGCCATTAACTAAAACACCGGGAACTGCCATGGGGTCAAGTTTTCGTGTCCGAAACGTTTCCACAATAACTCGCCCGGTTTCATGTTCATAACCGCCCTGAATTTCTGCACTGGTCAAAGCCCTGGTACAAGGGACCGCCCCGTAAAAGTAATCGGCATGAGTCGTGCCAAACGCCGGTAAATCTGCCCCCGCCTGCGCCCAGGCAACGGCAAGCCTGGAATGAGTGTGAACCACCCCACTGCAATCTGGAAACCGGCGATAGAGTTCCAGATGTGTGGCAAGGTCAGAACTGGGATTGGAGTTTCCTTCAAGTACAGTTCCATCCATATCCACCACAACCAGATCATTTATTCCCATTTTCTCATAGGGTACTCCGCTCGGTTTAATGACCACTTCCCCTAGATCGCGATCAATTGCACTGACATTACCCCAGGTGAATATAACCAATCCAAGCTCCTTGAGCATCAGGTTGGCATCGAGTACCCCCCGCTTCATTGTCTCATTCATCAATCAACCCTCCTTCCCGCATTCGCTGGAAAATCCACTGCCTGGCTTCACGTATTTCTTTTTCCGGATCTGCCGCCCGCTCCGTCCACATCTCGATAAGGAAAGGGCCTGCATAACCAAGTTCTTTCAGTTTGGCAAACACACCGGGAAAATCAACGCAACCAGTACCAAAAGGCACCTCTTTAAAGGTACCATGGTGATCGGCAGTAACTGCAAGCGTTTCCTTCAGATGAAGGGCCACGATTTGATTACGGCTTAAGGTGAGTTCCTCGCCAACATCATTGCCCCAGGCGCTCAGATTGCCTACATCCGGATAAACTGTAAACCAGGGAGAATCAAGGATCTTTTTCATGTTCATGAATTTAAGAATGGAATTCATGAATGGATGATCCATGATCTCCATCGCCAGCATAACCTGTTCCCGTGCAGCCATATCCAGGCTTTTATGCATGTTTTCCAGATACCAGTTACGGGTATCTCCATCTCCATCTTCATAATAGACGTCATACCCGGCCAGTTGTATGGTGCGAATACCGCTGTCAACAGCAAATCTGATGGCCTTTTCCATGACACTAAGTGCCTGTTTGCGAATCTCAGGATCATGGCTGCCCAGGGGGAAACGCCGGTGTCCGCTCAAACACATGGTCGGCACGGTAAGCGGGCTCTCAATGATGGTCCGGTTAAAAGCCCTGCGTTCGGCAAGACTCCAGTCCAGCCTGGCCAGCCGTTCATCGGTCTCATCGATTGATATCTCTGCGAACTGGAACCCCAGCCGTTCAGCAATGGCAAGTTTTTCATCCCAGCCAGTGCCATAGGGCAGCGCCTTTTCATATATACCCAGCTTGATATCCTCTTGCCTCATACTTGCCTCCGGACTACTATGATCTTACCTATTGCTGTTACCAGAATTTGTCGATAGCTGCTTTAAAGTCCCTGGCCGCCTGAGCCGGGTCATCAGCACCATACAACCCTCTACCGGCAATAAAGCACTTGACGGGAATACCTTCAAAAAACCCAAGATCCCTGGCATACAATCCCCCGGTTACCGAAACATCAAAACCCATCTCAACCAATCGTCTGATCTTGACGAGATCTTCTTCTCCCCATTGCTGACCGGCAAAAGCGGCATCGCGGCCACGGTGATAGATAACCTGGGTCAAGCCGATCTCCCGCCACTTCTCAGCCTGCTCAAAGGTCCAATCTCCATAAAGCTCAACCTGCACATCACCATTATACTTCTGAGCAACCTCAAGCGCCGCCTCCATGGTTGCATAAGGTGCACAACAGATAACGGTCATCCAGTTGGTGCCGGCAGAAAAAACGATTTCGGCTACCGTAGTACCTGCATCTGCGGCCTTGAGGTCGGTAACAATTGTTTTATCAGGATAGAGAGCACGAAGAATAGAGACGGCCTTTGCACCTTCGGCATAGCAGAGGATGGTTCCAACTTCGAGAACATCGACTTCGTCGGCTAGGACCCTGGTAGCTTCCAGGGCCGAGGATATATTCAGATTGTCCAGAGCGACCTGGAGAAGCGGTTTACTCATAATAGATTCCTCTTCATTTAAAGCAAAGATTTAAAGGGTAAATCAGGTTCAATGGCAAAGGCGTCTTCAAACCCACGTGGATAGTGATACTCCAGCAGATCCTTATCATCAGGATAGGTAAACTTCCCACCCACCTGCCAGATAAATGGTTTAAAATCGTATTGCATCCTGTCTTTTCGCAACTGCCAGAGGAACTTGATCTCCATTGGATCAGCCCGGAAATTAGTCCAGATATCATGGTGGATGGGAACGACCACTTTACAGCGTAAACTTTCAGCCATTCTCAGGATATCACTTGAGGTCATTTTATCTGTCATGCCCCGTGGATTTTCGCCATATGAACCAAAGGCAACGTCTATTTTATGATCATTACCATGTTTGGCGTAATAGTTGGAATAATGGGAATCGCCACTGTGATAAAGATTGCCGCCAGGCGTCTTGATGAGATAGTTAACAGCCAGCAGGTCCATCTCCTGGACCATTTTTCCTTTCAGAATTGTGCCTTTTGGAGCAGTCACAAGTTCCGTCCGGTCAAACGAGTCTAGAGCGACAATTTCAGTATCACCTAAAGATATAACATCACCCGGCTTTACCACCGTGCAGCGCTCTGCCGGAACCCCCCAGCCTGTCCAGAGATCGACACATGCCCGGGGCCCGATGAATCGAACTTCAGGGCCACAGTTCTGCAACACGGCTGCAGCCACATTTTCATCAATATGATCCCCGTGATGATGGGTCGATAATATCGCACTCACATTTTTTATACCAAAAGGGTCGAGGACACATGGAACATTCCGCAAATTTGGCTGCAACTTCAAACAGCCAATCATCCTCTGATGCTGATGCTGATCCTTCATGAGCCTGTTCTTCCGGGTTTTTTTGCCATGTTTGGTCCAGTAATCAATACAGATATTGGTATTACCCTCAGTTTTTACCCACATACCAGTGCAGCCCAGCCACCACATGGCAACCGTTTCTGGTGCAACCACTTCCTCTTCTATCTCCTCGTTAAGCCAGGTTCCCCATTCCGGAAAGTTAGTCAATATCCATGACTCCCTGGTAATTTCATCAATCTTACTCATTGTTATCTCCCTGAATTAAATCCGTCTGATGCTGGCCCGGATACTCTGTCGAATTCTGTTGACCCTCAATACTGATAAAAACAGATATAAGCGTTATGTAAGCACAGTGTGTGAACCTCACCATGAGTTGAATCAGGGCGAATGCGGAATAATGCTCTACAAGACCGTTATTATAGTAAATAAGCTAAGGGTAACTCATATTCCTGTCAAAAAATCTGCGGTCCCAAAAGATTTATTGCTTGAACGTCAAATTTTAGTGTGATATGACATCACATATAACAAAAAGGGCAAATTATGGTTATCGAAAAAATCACCAACGTTACCTTGCGGCAAAAAGTATACGAACAATTGCGTACCAAGATCCTCGGTGCAGAGCTTCTACCTGGTGAAATCATCAGTCTGCGAGGGCTCGCAGAGAAGTTCGGAGTCAGCATTTTACCTGTTCGGGAAGCTGTCTGGCAGCTTGAATCTGAGAAAATTTTAGTCGTCGAGAGCAATAAAAGAATCCAGGTCAATCACTTGACCAGCCCGGAGTTCAGAGAAGTGCTCAGTCTACGTCTGCTTCTTGAATCCGAAGCGGTCGCTAAGGCTTGTAAAAATCGTCCCTCAAAAGCAATCCCACGGGTTGAGCGGATTTTCAAAGCCATGAAGAAGCTTGTTGGCGTCAATCACAAGGCTTATATCAAGAAAAACGACGAATTTCATAAAGCTATCTACACGTATGCAAACTCCCCCCTGCACATCGATCTGATCCAGCGCCTGCTCGCCAGGGTTAATCCCTATGTTTATCTCTATGCTATGTTACAGAGAGACCACCTTACAAGCGCAATGGGGTGCCATCAAGACATGCTCACCGGCTTTGCAAACGGCGATGGTAAAGCAACAATTGAAGCCCTGCATCGCGATCTGAATGGTGCCGCTGAATGGATATTACCGCAGCTTGAGCTGGAAGATAAAAAGCGGTTCAGTTAATTTCCCACATGAGACAGCGCCACTGCTAAATACCCTGCCAATATTTCAATTACCCTTTTACAGCACCGGCAGTCATACCGGTGATGATCTGCTTTGAAGCTACAAAGGTGAAAATCATTGGTGGAATAGCTATCAGCATTCCCATTGCCATAATCTGACCCCAGTCGATGTTGTGCTCTGTTAAAAACAGGGAAATATTTACCGGCGTCGTCCGGGTAGCACGATTAGTCAGGATAAGAGCCAGGATAAATTCGTTCCAGGCAATGCGAAACGTGAAAATCGCGGCCGCAGCAAGGCCTGGTTTAATCACCGGCAATACCACCAGAAAAAATACCTGAAACGGGTTAGCTCCATCTACTCGAGCAGCCTCCTCAAGCTGAATAGGAACCTGCTGGATAAAACTCTGCAGAATCCAGATAACAAATGGCAGATTAATGGCCACGTAGGCCAATATCAAGCCATGCAGGTTGTTGCTCAATCCATATTGAAAAGTCCAGATACCAAATACCGGAACTGTCAGAACAGCAGGTGGTACCATTCGCATCAACAGCGTGGTCAGGGAGACCACATCCCGTCCCATAAAGCGAAACCGTACGATAGCATAAGCGGCCATACATCCCATTACCAGAGTAATGGCCGTGGAAAGCAACCCGACATACAGAGAGTTCCACAGATAACGCATCAATGACGGATCATGCAGAACCTGACTGTAGTTCTTCAAAGTTGGCATGAAAAAGAACGTTGAGACGTCATTAAAAATGTCAACCTTAAGTTTAAGTGAGGTGAGCAGCATCAGGATAATGGGGCCCAATGACATCAAGCACAAAACGAGAAGGATGGTATAAAAAACCGTAGTATTTGCTTTTGAATATTGTCTCATGGACTTGACTCAATAGTTTTCGGCAGCAATCTGAGCCCTGGTCAATCGCGCATCCCGGACCTTCGTATAAATAAACATGGCAATGGATATCACCATGACAATTGCCAGCAGGATATTCGACAGTGCCGCTGCACGGCCAAGCTCCCAACTGACAAATGCTGTCTTATAAATCTGCAGGGATAAAATTTCGGTCGATAACCCGGGACCGCCATTGGTCATGATAAAAATGACTTCCAGTACCTTGAACGCATCGATCATACGCAGCAGAGCCGCTATCACAAGTACCGGCATCATGAGCGGAAGCTTAATATAGATGATCTGCTGCCAACCTGAGGCGCCATCTATTCGGGAAGCCTCTATTGCTGACCTTGGCAGAGACTGCAATGCGGCGAGAGAGAGAATAAAAATGAACGGTGTCCACTGCCAAATGTCTGCAATAATTATTGAGGGCAACGCCCAGTCAGGAGAAGAGAGCCAGGGGATTGACTCAAATCCCCAATTTTTCAGTGTTTTATTGATAATACCAAATTGCGGATTATACATATAACGCCAGACCAGCCCGACC
>DAOVUU010000251.1 GCA_030632405.1 Desulfobulbaceae bacterium
GCCGGTAGCCGCATGCCCTCCAGCAGGTCATCAATAGTGTGAATATCATCTGAGAAATGGAACTGTTTGAAGGTATCCCGGGGGTCTCTTCCAGGTTTGGCCAGTTCTTTTACAATATCGACAAGAGTCGGCATGCCCACTGATTCATCAACATATTTTTTCAGGTTTACAGTTTTTCTTGCCTGCTCTGACTGCATAAGGGTTGCCAGAGAGACCCCGACATCGGTTGCCATTTTTTGAACAAGGCGATATCTTTCAGGGTGAACACCACTGTTGTCAAGAGGGTTCGGGCCATCTTTGATCCTGAGAAACCCTGCACATTGCTCATATGCTTTCGGGCCCAGGCGTGGAACTTTACGCAGCTCTCCTCGTGTTGTAAAAGGACCGTTGGTATTTCTATATTCCAGAATATTTTCAGCCAGGCTGCGACTTAACCCGGAAACAGAAGTCAGAAGTTCCACACTTGCGGTATTGAGTTCTACACCAACATTGTTGACACAGCTTTCCACTACGGTCTCGAGTTTGTCTTTTAAAAGTGACTGGTCCACATCGTGCTGGTATTGACCAACGCCTATTGATTTTGGGTCAATTTTTACAAGTTCTGCGAGAGGGTCCTGCAGCCGTCGGCCTATGGATACTGCGCCACGGACAGTGATGTCCTGGTCAGGGAACTCTGAACGGGCAGTTTCTGAGGCGGAGTAGATTGATGCACCATCTTCATTGACCATTGTAATTATAATGCTGCTGTCGAGATTCAGCGAGCGAACAAAATCTTCTGTTTCACGACCGGCGGTTCCATTGCCAATGGCGATTGCTTCAATCCGGGACGTATCTACTTTGTTGAGAATAACTTCTTTTGCTTGGGATTGCTGTTTTGTACCGTGGGTTGGGTAAATTGTCGCTGTATCGAGAAGTTTTCCCTGGCGATTAAGGCATACCAGTTTGGCCCCTGTTCGGTAACCTGGATCCAGAGCAAGAACACTTTTTTGACCAAGAGCAGGGGCAAGAAGCAGTTGTCGAAGGTTCTCGGAAAATACTTCTATGGCCTCTTCATCGGACCGCAGTTTTGACTTTTTACGGATTTCGTTTTCAAGGGAGGGGCAAAGGAGTCGCTTGTAACTTTCTTCAATGGCCCTGCACATCTCTTTCTGCCAGATCGACGGAGGGGCATGGAGAGTGATGAGAATGCGCAGGGCTTCTTCCTGGGGCGGGCGAATTGTGAGAGTGAGGATTTTATTTGCTTCTCCTCTGAACATGGCAAGCAATCTGTGGCCAGGGGCTCTGGAAGCCGTTTCCTGCCAGTCAAAATAGTCGCTGAATTTTTCCCCCTGGTCGATATTTTTCTTCACCACTTTTGTGGTTATGATTCCTCGTTGCAAAAAGAGAATTCGCAGTTTTTCCCTGGTTTCCCTGTTTTCGCTGATTTTTTCAGCGACTATATCTCTTGCTCCGGCAAGGGCCTCATCCCGATTGCCTACACCTCGTTTGATATTGATGAATCTGTTGATATCCTTTACATTTCCTCTGCCGCTTATGAGAAGATCCGCAAGTGGAAGTAAACCTTTTTCCATCGCCATCAGGGCTCGTGTTTTACGTTTTGGCCGAAGGGGGAGGTAGATGTCTTCAAGAGTTGTAAGGCTGTCTGCAGCCTTAATCTTGCTGTGGAGTATATCTGTAAGCTTATCGTTCTTTGTCAATGAATCAATTATATACTGTCGACGTTTCTCTATCTCCTGAAGTTTTTTGTATTCTACTCTGATTGCATCAATGCCTATCTCATCAAGTGAGCCGGTTGCCTCCTTGCGGTATCGGGCAATAAAAGGGACACTTCCTCCGGCTTCGAGCAGGGACAGGGTCTCTGAAACCTGCCGAAGGGGCAGCTGCAGGTTATGGGCAACAGCGGGAGTGAGAATGTTTGAATGAGTCATATTGAGAGGGGATATTTTAAGAGGCAGTTGTAACTATTCTGGAAAACCAGCTGTTATTATTCCAACTACCTGAAGTTTTGTGACCCTGTCTTTCAAAAATGTAATGGCCATTGTGATGGTAACTATCGATAAAGCTGCCGTGGTCGGTGTAATCAATATTGCATTTCCAATTGTTAATCTGAAATTAACGATTGCGACCTTGCCAGCCCCAATAATACTCATCAATATAACCATTAATTTTGTTTTAGTGGTAGCTTTCGTTAAGCTAATCTCTCGTTTTATGAGAAAGGACAAGACCAACAGGAACAAAATAATTTAAATCTTCACACTTCCACAACCAGCTTAGCAGGGATTCGTCAAGCTTACTCTTCTCCGTTAAGCTTACATTTTCCCTTGAGAATTTTTTGATAAAAATTACTGCCATTTTCTTTTCGACGAAAATGCCGATAAGCCTTCACAGCAAAAACCGAAGGCGATAGGTCGTGAAACAAACTCGTGATTTCCTCTTCGTTTTTAAATCCTTCGTTTGTTATTTTGGTTAACAATTCTTGACGTAAACCTTCGGGCATTAGTGCAATCTGTGTAGTGTAAGGGATATATTCTTCTGCTGCGATACTGTGAGACTCTACCTCAAAATGAGCACCTGCAATAGCATGTGCTATTTCGTGGACTATAAAACTATTGTAGAGGTCTCTGCTAAAGTTCAGGTCCCAAAAACCATTTTCGATAATCCGGCATCTGCATGTATTATAAGAGAGTATGTAAACGCCTTTTTCTGTTTTTTTATAATGCCCCAAGCACAACTCGGAGCGATTATGTTTTGGCAATTCGCTAACAATATGCAGGTCAATCGAGACGTGTTTAATAAGTCCTGCAGTTCTCAGAAAAGTATAAGTCTTATCGATGGCTGAGCAGGCAAAAGCTATTTCACTTTGTCGCTCAGTATAGACGGTAACATCCTCATTAGAACATTTGTATGGTTCTGCGAAAACCTTTATGTTCCAGAGGAAAAGGAAGCTTATAAACATCCATCCTGCTGCTTTCACGAGATGGATCTGTCTCAATTTCAGCATAATGTGCTCTCCGAAGTTGCTTCGGAATCAAATGAAGCTATATATATAGAATATCATAATTAAGGGCCAGGGTTAAACCCATTAACCAAATATTTGGCAAGCACATGCTGGAGACTCATACTATCAGCGCCAATTGTTTGTCAGGCCGGTTGTGTCAAAATGCTTTCTGACAAGCTCCATCCCCTTCACTTTGAAAAAAATACTTCAATTTATGTCAAGGACAGTGAACTAGTGAAGAGGCAAATCTACTGTTTTTGCTGGCAAGTGTTTTTATAGATAATGATTCTTGACTATACCCCCAAACAAATTTATACAATATTAATTATCTGGGAGATTAAACTCTCCTCTCTCTTTACTTCGATTGGAGAAAACATGGAGGGCAACTGGCTCTACGAACAACTTCTTTCCTACAAAGTAACCCCTGACTCCGCTGAGCTGTGGGCTGTAATTTTTAATGTAGCACTGGTGGTAGTGATCTTGATCGTGGCCACGATTGTCAACAGAAAAATCCTGCTCACCCTGTGCCTGGGCTGGATTAAGAGAAACAAATACCACTGGGATGATGCACTGCTGGACAACCATGTGATAGACAAACTCAGCTGGTTTATCCCCGTTCTGCTAGCCCATCTCTTGCTTGATTCACTGCTGCCGTCTGAAAGCACAATTTACATCGTTTTAAAACGAACCATACAGGTCTTCTTCGTCATCATCGGTGTGATCAATGTCAATGCGCTGCTATCTGCCGTTGGGGACATATACCGGATGCTCAAAACCAAGCGGGCCGATGTTCTCCAAGGTTTTATCGATGCGAGTAAGATTATTTCTTACATTGTCGGGGCGATTTTTATAATTTCGATTTTCTCGGGCATGTCACCTTGGGGCATAATCTCGGTCCTTGGCGGCATGACAGCAGTCACGATGTTGATATTCAAGGATACCATTGTTGGGTTCGTAGCTTCAATCCAACTTACCACTACTGATATGGTCAGAATTGGTGATTGGTTGGAAATGCCTTCCTACGGGGCTGATGGTGACGTCATTTCAATGTCGATACATACAATACGTATCCAAAACTGGGATAAAACCATCACCACCATCCCAACCTATGCCCTGGTTTCTAACTCGTTCAAGAACTGGCGTGGGATGTCTGAGTCTGGAGGCCGCAGAATCAAACGGGCGTTGATGATCGATATCAATTCAATACGCTTCTGCGATGACGATATGTTTGAGCGGTTCAGTCGTGTTCGACTTCTGAGCAGCCACCTGAGCGCTAAAGAAAAAGAGATTCAAGATTACAATCGTGACCTTCTGCATGATAGCGAGGACACACTTCTGATTAACGGCCGCCGACAGACAAATATCGGCGTATTCCGCGCCTATGTGATTGCCTACCTCAAAAACAATGAACAGATTAATCAGAACATGACCTTTCTGGTCAGACAACTCCCTCCCGCCGAGCATGGGCTGCCACTGGAAATCTACGTTTTCAGTAAGGATAAGCGCTGGGCCCATTATGAGGACATTCAGGCTGACATCTTTGATCATTTGTTTGCGGCTCTGCCAATATTTGATTTGCGAGCCTTCCAGAACCCAAGCGGCCATGATTTCCAGCATTTCACCAGGCGTGTTAATATTGGCACTGGTGTCAGCGGATTAAACAAGTGAGAAACAGTGTGGTTCTCAATTTAACTCATACGGATATTGATGAACGTAAGCTGATCCTGCAAAAACCAAAGAGTGGGAACCAGGCAGATCTTGCAGTTTTTCCTAATCTAAAGCCAACGAC
>DAOVUU010000187.1 GCA_030632405.1 Desulfobulbaceae bacterium
GGTCTGGTGGACTGAGGACCTGCTCCTTCGGCACCTTTTTTGTAGGACAAACACTGACAAGGCTATGGCCGTAAGTCCTATAGAAAAACGAGTGCTTCGCCGATATACATCCAGTTTTCATCTGCTATAATATGTCTAACATATGGGTTGATTTCTTAATAAAAGAGATCTAACTCCAAAATTGAAAGGCAGTATTCATTCAGATGGAGGTTCGGCAATGAAAAAAGTAATTACATTTATGGTTTCTCTGGCTTTTCTTTTCAGTGTTGCTGTTGCGCCGGTTTGGGCAGAAGGTGGCAAGAATCAAACTGGAGTTGGAGCGGAAGAGGCTCCAGGACCAGGCAGTGACGCTGTGGAGAATCAGGCTTAACGATGTGCCTGTCTATCGATGACATGGAGCCTTGGGCTTAATCTGTAAGCACAACTCATCCCGGTTCCATGTCTTGTTTTCTCCCTCTCCTCAAGAGCTTATTCTTCAGGCTCAAAGCCGATAGCGCTGATGGCCCCCCGTATCTCTTCTCGGGCTGCACCGCTATTTTCAAAGCAGGCTTCTTTTCCTTCCAGGTCCACCGTAACCTCCGAGAGACCATCAATTTCTTCCAGTGCCTTTTTTACAGATCCGGTACAGTGTCCACAACTCATTCCGTTGATTTTCAGGGTTTCCATGGTTAATCTCCGATTATAGATAATGGTTGATTTGTTATCTGTAATTTTCATAATAATCATTCTTACCTTAGTTGGGAGAATATTTTAGGTACCCCGATATGGCTGAACAGAAACTTCAAATGAAAGTGAGCGGCATGCATTGTGCCGCCTGCTCTACCCGTATTGAGAAAGTGGTAGGAAACCTGGACGGGATTGATGGTTGCAGTGTGAATCTCGCGACCGAGCAGGCAACAGTGCGTTTTGATTCATCCCTGATTGATCTGCAGGATATTAAAGATGCCATTGGCAGGCTGGGTTTTTCAGCTTCAAGTCAGCCTGAAGAAAAAAGTAACGGTGAGGATGAAATAAAAGCTTCCCGGGAAAAGCTTCAGTCAATGCGATCCCGCCTGGTGCCGTCCTTTATCCTGGCTATGCTGATCATGGTGATCTCCATGGGCCATATGGTTGGAATTTCTCTGCCCCGGCAGATACACCCGTCACATGCCCCTCTTACCTACAGCCTGATCCAGTTCTTCTTAGTTTTACCCGTTCTCTGGATGGGAAGAAATTTTTATCTGATTGGTGTTCCCGCACTTTTACGCGGCATCCCCAACATGGATTCACTTATTGCCATTGGAACCGGTGCGGCCTTTATCTATTCAAGCTGGAATCTTGTGGACATTGCTCTTGGTATGGACAGCGTGTCCCGGGCCCATGATCTCTATTTTGAAGCCGCCGCGATGCTTATTGCTCTGGTTTCTCTGGGCAAGTATCTTGAGGCCAGATCAAAGGCGAAAACGACGGATGCCATCAGGCAGCTGATGCAGCTTGCCCCGGAGGAGGCTACCCTGATTAAAAATGGGCTGCAGCAGCAGATCCCGGTTGCAGATATAATGGCTGGTGATCATATCCTGATACGACCCGGGGAGCGGGTAGCCGTTGACGGCATCATCTTTGAAGGCCGTTCCAGCGTCGATGAATCAATGCTTACCGGTGAGAGTATGCCGGTGGTGAAAAAAGAAGGAGACACTCTTTTTGGTGGAACTCTCAATAAAAATGGACCACTCACCCTGCTGGCGGAAAATGTAGGAGAGGATACGATGCTGGCCAGGATAGTGCAGCTTGTCCGTGATGCCCAGGGCTCTAAAGCACCTATCGCAAATCTTGCGGACCGGATCAGCCTCTATTTTGTACCGACAGTGATGGTAATTGCAACTCTTGCAGGATTGAGCTGGTATCTTCTGGGAGATGCAGGATTCAGCTACTCTTTACGAATCTTTATTGCTGTACTTGTTATCGCCTGTCCCTGTGCCATGGGACTTGCCACTCCCACCTCAATCATGGTTGGTACAGGTCGAGGAGCCCAGCTCGGTGTGCTGGTAAAAAATGGTGAGGTACTGGAGCTTGCCGGGAAGATAAGCTGTGTTGTTTTTGATAAAACGGGAACACTCACACAGGGTAGACCCGCCCTGACCGATATAGTCACCTTTGAATCTTTTACAGAAGAGATGGTACTTCGACTTGCAGCAGGGGCTGAGATGAAATCGGAACATCCCCTTGCTGATGCATTGACTGGTGCCGCAGGAGAGAGGAACTACGCAATTCCTGAACTGCAATCATTTGCACCTCTGCAGGGGAAGGGGGTTGAAGCTGAGTTAACGTTAGACGATTCACTTTACCACGTTTATCTTGGAAAGGTTGGATTGATTCAGGAAGAAGGCGTGTCCGGCCTGACAAAAGAAATCATCTGGCAGGCAGAACAGTGGGCAAAGGAAGGAAAGACGGTCCTGTACCTTGGAGTGAACAAAAAACTTGCAGCTATACTGGCCATTGCCGACCCTTTGAAGGAAGAGGCCAGGGAAACCATAAGCCAGTTGAAGTCCATGGACCTTGAAGTAGTGATGCTTACTGGAGATAATAAAGAAACAGCCGCGGCAATTGCAAGGCAGGCGGGAATCGCAAGAATTGTCGCCGGAGTGCTGCCCGATCGAAAAGAAGAGGAAATTGTCAGACTACAGGAGAAGGGGGAGGTTGTGGCCATGGTAGGCGACGGTATAAACGATGCCCCGGCCCTTGCCAGAGCGGATGTCGGTATTGGCATGGGGACTGGTATCGATGTGGCAATCGAATCGGCGGATATTGTTCTGATGAAGGGCGATCTGGCAGGTGTCTGTACCGCCATTAGTCTCAGCAGGGCAACTATGCGCAATATCAGACAGAATTTATTCTGGGCGTTTGCCTATAATGTGGTCGGGATCCCGGTTGCAGCAGGGTTATTAGCGATCTTTGGCGGTCCAACGCTTAATCCAATGGTTGGAGGTGCCGCAATGGCTTTCAGTTCTGTTTCTGTGGTCACCAATGCCCTGCGTTTGAGATTGTTTAATGGTTAAAGCTTTTCAAGAATCAAGCTTCCGATCGAATAACCGGCACCAAATGAACAGAGAATACCTTTTTCTCCAGATATGAAATCATCTTTGTATTTGTGGAATGCGATTATAGAACCTGCTGAAGCTGTGTTTGCATATTCGTTGAGGACCACCGGTGCGTCAAGAAATTCAGGATCACGGCCGAGCAGATTGCGTGCGACAAACATATTCATATTGATATTTGCCTGGTGTAACCACAAACGGCGTATCTGGCCAATATTAAGATCATATTTGTTGAGTTGATTTTTAACATGGCTGCAGATTAAGGGGAGGAGTTCCTTGAATACCTGTCTGCCATGCTGGATGAAGAATTGATCCTGTTCAAAAAACCGCTCGAAAGTGAGGTCCGGCTCAGCACGGGTCAAATAGCCATTATTAGTCCTGATATTATTGGAAAAATGTGTTTCCAGCTTACGACCTGATATCTGGAACACATTTTTTCCAGAACAGGTCTGCTCTTTTTCTACGATACAGGCGGTTGCCACATCACCAAAGATAAAATGACTGTCTCTATCCCTGTAGTTGATCTGGGGAGAGGCATATTCAGGGTTGACGATTAAGGCACAGGTCGCTGTCCCCGACAATATGGCATCGACTGCCGTAGAGATGCCAAAAGTACCCGTAGAACAGGCGACTGTCATATCGAATGCGTAGCCGCCACAGCCCAGTTCCTGTTGTATTTCAACTGCAACTGCCGGCCAGGGCCTCTCTGAGGTTGAAGCACCATAGATCACAAGATCTATATCTTCCGGCAGTTTATTTGCCTGCTTGAGCGCCTCGCGTGCTGCTGCAATTGACATCTCAGCAGTTATCGACAGGCCATCATCGGGTCGGCGGGGAACCAGGGGCATCATCCTGTCTATATCAAGGATACCCTCCTTTATCATCACGTAGCGTTGTTTTATCCCTGAAGCTTTCTCTATAAATTTACAGCTTGAATGGTTGAGAATGTCTTTTTTACCAGAGTTTATTGCCTCACTGTTTACAGCGTTATACGCATCCGCATAATCATTGTAGGCCTGGACCAGTTCCTTATTGGTGACAACATGTGGAGGTGTAAGTAAACCCGTTCCACTTATTACAACATTTGACATGATTTCTCTCTTAGTCCTGGTATCTTACTACTGAACTTCTTTTACAAAAAACAAGAGCATTGCTTACCGTATCACCGAGTTATTATGGCAATAAATTTAGTTATCAGTTTTCAGTGTGCAGTTGTCAGTAACTGATAACTTCGGGTTACGGGCAAAGCCCCCTTAAAAATACCTCCAGGGTACTTATATCCCTTTACGGGGTGTCAGTTCTTTTTATGACTTGAATAAAGAGGGTTCGATATGATGACGAATCAATAATTTATTAAAATCCGAGCGGTTTCGGTTGGCGATCCTTGCTGCCTGCGGCACATCACCGTTAGTTGTCTGCAAAAGCTGGATGAGATACTGCTGTTCAAACTGGCGGCGAGCCTCGGATAAGGGAGCCACTTTTCTCTGGTGTTCTTTTATGGCGTCATGAAGAAGGTCTTCGGTGATGAGCGAAGAAGTGCCCAAAGCAAAGGCGTTTTCAATGACGTTGTATAGTTGGCGGATATTTCCCGGCCAGGCTGCATCCACAAGGGTCTGTATGGCTTCAGGAGTAAATTTTTTAATCTGTTTTTCATCTTCACCAGACAGCCTTCTGATAAAATATTCTGCCAGCAGCGGTATATCTTCTCTACGTTCGTTCAGAGGCGGAAGCTCAAGACTTACAACATTGAGGCGGTAGAAGAGATCCTTTCTGAACATCTTTTCTTCAACGGCTTCTTCCAAATTTCTGTGTGTTGCCGAAATAATACGCACATCAACCGGTACAGGGGCTGTACTCCCCACAGGTCTGACCTGTTTCTCCTGTAAAACCCTGAGGATCTTAACCTGGAGATGCAGTGGCATATCACCAATCTCATCAAGGAATAATGTTCCTTTGTGGGAAGATTGAAAAAGTCCAAAGTAGCTTTTTGCCGCACCTGTAAGAGCTCCCTTGGCATGTCCAAATAACTCGGCTTCAAGCAATGTTTCCGGGATGGCAGTGCAGTTAACCGGTATAAAAGGACCATCCCTGCGGCTGCCGGCTCGATGGATAGCAATGGCTAAAAGTTCCTTGCCGGTACCGCTTTCTCCCCGTATCAAAACAGTCGACTCGGTATCAGCGACCAGCCTGGCCCTGGAAAGCAGGTCTTCCATTACAGCGCTTTTGGAGATTATATCACTTCGCCATTCATCAGGGGCAACCTCAGCTATTGTAGTGCCGGTGGAAAGCTTTAATGCCCTTTCCGTCTCCCGTATCAACTCCTTTCCGTCAATTGGTTTTGTGAGAAAGGAAAAGACACCTTGCTTGGTAGCTTCTACCGCGTCCGGGATAGAACCATGCGCAGTGATGATGATGACCGGGATAGTCTTATTGACAGCTCTAATGGCCTCAAAGAGTGCCATGCCGTCTATTCCAGGCATTCGCAGGTCAGTAATTACAACATGAGGATTAATCGCGGCCATTGTTGCCAGTGCTTCTTCTCCACTGAGTGCCGTTGTGACTTTGAAGCCATTACTCTCAAGTCTGACTTTCCATAAACTGAGCAGATCGGCCTCGTCATCAACGAGGAGTATTCGATATTTTTTTTGACTCATGTCTTATTAGTACCTCACCTCAGAAATCCTGTCATAA
>DAOVUU010000178.1 GCA_030632405.1 Desulfobulbaceae bacterium
CTTCTCGAAAAAATCAGCAATGCAAAACATAAGAGGATGCTTGTTCTGGAAAAGAAATCCCAGGACGAAATGAAAAAAATCCTTAAGAGCAGGGGCTGGTAGTCCCCTAACCTTTTATTGCAGGGTGATGTCGAGACAAGCCCCATTTTACCAGGCCGGTTTTATTTCATAGAATCTGCGAAAGGGTGAAGTGCGCACCGCATATAAAGATAATTTTTATCACTCTATTTAATTTGTTTGGTAACGGTAAAAAACGGAAGAAAGGAACCAGATATGGATCATTCGACAACAGCAGCAGCTTTAGTTGGAGAGAGAGAAGCGATCGACTGGAAACGGCTGATTTTTATGTTTACAGGCATCGGTTTGTTCGTCTTTATTTACTACTGCCCACCCTGGCCGGATGCTATTGATCCCATGGGTGAACATTTTGTTTTGAGTACTCAGGCCAAAGGTGCTCTGGCTGTTTTTGCTCTGGCTGCAACCTGGTGGGTATTTGAAGTGGTGCCAATAGGTGTTACCAGCCTGACTATCGGTGTTCTGCAGGCACTTTTTATGATCCGCGAGCCTAAAGTGGCGTTCAAGGATTTTATGGATCCTTCTGTTCTTTTTATTTTTGGGTCAATTGTTATCGGTATGGTTTTTACTAAAACGGGATTAACAAGGCGTATCGCCTATAAAATGCTCTCTATTGTAGGTGAAAAAACGAGCATGATATATCTTGGCTGTTTTGTCATGACCGGAGCGTTGACCCACCTCATGGCCCATACTGCGGTCGCTGCCACAATGTTTCCCCTGCTTATGGCCATCCATGCCTTCTATTCCAATGAAACCAAGACCAGATTCGGTAAAGGGCTTTTTATCGGCATGGCTTATGTGGCAGGTGCCGGAAGTATCGTCACCCTGCTGGGTGCAGCACGGGGAGCTGTTGCTTTAGGTTTTTATAAAGATATCATGGAGGTGGATATCAGTTTTTTTCAACTTACCATGTATATGTTGCCTATCGGCTGGATCATGATTTTCCTGCTGTGGGGTTTTTTCATGATTGTGTGCAGGCCTGAAAAATCACGAATCCCGGGCCTAAAGGAAAAAGCAAAGAGGATGTATAATGAACTGGGCAGTTGGAGCAGAAATGAAATTTTGACAGCAGCTATTGTTGCTGGAACAATAGTGGTTATTGCCTTGAAAAATTTTGTTCCCGCTTTTGGAGGATTGGATAAAACGGGTATCCTGCTCTGTTCCACTATTGCTTTTTTTCTGCTGAATATTCTTGATATTGACGATCTTGAAGATATCCCCTGGAATATTATTCTTCTTTTTGCCGGTGCTATGTCTATTGGTTTCTGTTTATGGGAAACGGGTGCCGCTAAATGGCTTGCCGTCAACTGGCTGGTTCTTTTTCAGAGCTCTCCGCCAATTGTCTTTGTCTTGGGCATGGCTTTTTTCGTTATGATGATGACCAATTTTATTATGAATGTCGCTGCCATTGCGATTTCCCTGCCAGTGGCCCTGGTGATTGCCCCATATCTTGGCGTTGCCGGTGAGGTAATTCTCTTTTCAGCACTTGTTGTTGCAGGTATGCCTTTTCTTTTGCTGGTCGGTGCGGCACCTAATGCTATTGCCTACAATTCGAAGCAGTTTACTCCCGGAGAATTTGTCATGTATGGTATTCCTGCGAGTATCCTGCTGATGCTGGTGACCTGGCTTGCAGTTTCAGTTATCTGGCCTCTGATGGGGATGCAGATTTATATTCCATTGATGTAGAAATATTGAAATTTTACTTTTGAAACGTTTTAAAACATTATAGAACAGTAGGTGATGGCGGTTTTGACAGCATAAATAAGTAAAACGATCTGTTTCGGGATTAATACAATTATGAAATCCACAGACACCGATGTTTTTGACAAAATAAAAATTACAGAGATATTGAATGGTATCCCCCATGGGACTGTTATTTTGGACAGGGATCTCTGTATTGTGGAAATGAATAGTTCTCTTGAGCTTCTCAGTGGTTTCACAACATCTGAAGCCAGAGGAGTACGCGCTGATTTTATATTACGGTGTAATATTGGCAAGAGTGGGAAGCTGTTTCGCAAACTACTTGAAACGGGGGAATCGCTCTCTGTTGAGGGAAATATTATCACCCATGATCATAAAAATAAACCTATTCATTTCACAGTTTCTTCCTTTAAAGATGAAAATGGTCACCCTGTCGGTCTCTTTATCTTTCTTGAGGATATTTCAATTTTACACTCTTTTGATCAAAAAGGATCTAGCCGTGACGGATTGAAGGATATTTTGGGACATAGTCCCAAAATGCTTGAGATGTTAGAGCTCATGCCTGTGCTTGCCCATACCGATGCTTCGGTTCTTATCACGGGAGAAACAGGTACTGGTAAAGATCTGGTCGCTGAAGCTCTTCATAATGCATCAAAAAGATCACGACATTCATTTATTAAAATAAATTGTGGAGCTCTTCCCGAATCCCTGCTGGAATCTGAATTGTTTGGCCATGTCAGAGGTGCTTTCACGGGTGCTGTAAAGGATAAACCCGGATTGTTCCGCCTGGCTCAAAATGGGACCATTTTTCTCACAGAGATAGGAGACCTGCCGCTTTCCCTGCAGGTGAAGCTCCTTTCGGTACTCGATGACAGAGAATTTTTTCCAGTGGGTGGTGTAAAAAAAATAAAGGTCAATGTTCGCATCATTGCGGCAACTCATCGCAGTCTGCGAGAACTTGTAAAACGGGGGGAATTCAGGGAAGACCTTTTCTATCGGTTGAATGTCCTTCGTCTGCATTTACCCGCCCTGAGAGAAAGAGACGGAGATATTCGACTGTTCCTCGACCATTTTCTCAGGAAATTTAACACCAGCCTGAACAAGTCCATTAAAGAGTATAGTGAAAAGGCTATTGAAATTCTGACTGGTTATCATTATCCGGGAAATGTTCGTGAACTGAGGAATATTGTCGAGTACGCAGTGCATATATGCCAGGGAAAGAGCGTAAAAAAGGAAAGTTTGCCGGAATATATTTTCTTTCCTCAGGTTGATCTTGAGGTGAAGGAGAAACAGGAAAATGGACAAGTTCCTATCGATAAGTCAATCCAGAATCAACCTGAAGCAGATCAAGTTACATATTCTAACCCCACCGAGAGAGGGTGGAGTGATATAGAAAAGGAGATGATTATCAATGCCTTGAAAAAAACCGGAGGTAACCGATCTAAATCCGCTTTAGAATTGGGCTGGGGGAGAACAACTCTGTGGCGGAAACTGAAGCATTATAATTTAAATTAAACAGAAATTTTCTCATGAGAATCCTTATCACCATTCAAAATAAAAGTGTGGCACCACGGTTTGATCTGACTACAGAAGTAGTGATAGCGCTGTGTGAAGGCCAGACGATCATTGGTAAACCAAGAACCATATTGATGACACGTCCTTCCTCTGAAGAATTGTGTGCCTTAATAATTAAAGAAAATATTAACACAGTTGTCTGCAACGGCATCGAAGAAAGTCATTTGCAGTATCTTACCTGGAAAAGAATGAAGGTTATTCATTCGGTGGTCGGGCCGTACAGAGAAGCCTTGAAAGCTTTAACCGGTGGTTTTTTACGATCTGGAACTATTCTGGAAGGAGCAAAACAGGGTGTGAAAAATGGCTGATTTTTTAAAAAAAACACGACATTTTTTCTTTCCTTTTTTAGGTGAAGATCACACCGACGGAGGCTATGGCCGTTTTCGCCTTATGCTGTACGGGGCCATGTTCCTTATTTCGTTTACCCCGCTTATACTTGCCACCGGTTTGAGTTCGAGGGAGCATAAAAAACTTCTGCAGATTCAGGAACAGGAACAGCTGGTTTCATCTATAGAGGGCGCCCAGAACACGATTGAAGCATTTATACATGAATTGCAATCCATGGTCAGGTTCGTTGCCGGAGAGTACAGCTATGAAGAGCTTCTTGAACAGGGTAGGATCAGTGAACTCTTTGCTCATTTAAAGGGCCAATACCCGGGTTTTGTAGATATGGGTGTTATCGGTCCTGACGGTATTCAAAAAAAATATGCAGGGCCCTTTCGGCTCGAAGGGTATGACTACAGTGAGCAGGACTGGTATGTAAAGGTTCTTACCAGACAGCTTTATATCAGTGACGTCTTTATGGGGTTTAGAAAATTACCTCATTTTGTCATTGCAGTAAGTAATAAACTGCCTGGAAAGGAAGAATACTGGGTTCTACGTTTAAGTGTAGATTATGAGACTCTTGCGAATTACGTTTCAACCGTAAATACCAGGCCTTCTCAGGATATTTTTCTGGTAAACAATCAAGGTCGTTTACAGACTAAATCTATCATATTTGGTGATATCCTGGACATGTGTCCTTTTTTTACCCACTATAAAAAGGGTGAGACAGTTATCCATTATTCAGATTATAAGGGTAAAAAGTATCTGAGGTCATATGTACAGATTAAGAATAGTCCGTGGATGGTGGTCATAGTCATAGAAGGGTATATGTACGGGGAAAAGTGGTCTTCACATCGCCTTCGAGTGCGTATGATTTTTCTGGGATGTACGGTCCTGATTCTGTTAGTTGTTGTGCCGCTGGTAAATACAATAACGAATCGCCTGCAGGAAGCAGATCAAAATCGTAATCAAGCCGTAATTGAGTCACAGTACACTAATAAATTTGCATCTATCGGACGACTGGCTGCAGGAGTGGCCCACGAAATTAATAATCCTCTTGCCATTATTGACCAAAAGGCCGGGCTGGTTACAGACCTTATGGAAATTTCAGAAGAGTTTGAGCATAAGGATAAGCTGCTGCATTCTGTTGATGGAATTTTGACTGCAGTTCAGCGCTGTAAAGTAATCACCCACCGTCTTCTGGGTTTTGCCAGGAGAATGGATGTTGCCTTTGAACATATTGATGTCAGTGACCTTATCAATGAGGTACTCGGCTTTCTGGAAGGAGAGGCGTTGTACAGCCGTATTCGATTTGAGAAATATTTTGCTGAGAACCTTCCTATGGTTTTCAGTGATCGCGGACAATTGCAGCAGATTTTTCTAAATATTATCAACAATGCTATTGATGCCGTCGGCAAGGATGGTCTGATCGTTTTTTCTGCTGAACTCGATAACCGGACGATGGTAAACATAAAAATCAAGGATTCGGGGCCCGGTATGTCTCATGAAACTGTTAAGCGCATCTTCGATCCCTTTTTCACTACGAAGGAGGCCGGTAAAGGTACCGGGCTTGGGCTTTCGATAACATATGGACTGGTAAACAAACTGGGCGGAAAAATTTCGGTTGAATCTAAAATAGGTCAGGGGACAACTTTTTCTGTATGCCTGCCGATAAATGATGCACGCAATGAGGGGAACTATAGTGGATAAAATAAGAGTACTCATAGTAGATGATGAGATCGAATTTGGCGAAGCACTGGCAGAACGCCTGGCCTTGAGGAACTTTTTACCGGAGATAGCAGACAGTGGCAGTGGAGGGCTGGAAGCACTTGAAGGAGGCCTGCATCCTGATGTTATCCTTCTCGACCTTAAAATGCCTGATATGAGTGGTTTTGACGTTCTGGTTGAAGTGAAACGTAAATACCCCTCTATTGAGGTGATTATGCTTACAGGGCATGGCGCAGCTACTGGTGGTATAGACAGTATGGAGCGGGGGGCATTTGATTTTATTATGAAGCCGGTTGATCTTGCCGAGTTGATGGAAAAGATAAAACTGGCTTATAAGAAAAGTATTTCCACTTCGTAGGAGTCGGGAAAAGGTTTTCTTTGTAGTTCCAGGCTTATTGCCGGCATATCGAGGAGAGGGGGGATTTCAAAATGGAAAATAGATTAAGAGATAGTCAGCTTGCTTTTCTAGGGAAATTGCTGGCAGGCTATACCCATGAACTTAAAAATCATCTGGCAATTATCAACGAATCGAGTGGATTGATGGATGATCTGCTTGAGATGTCAGGGGGAGGGGATGAA
>DAOVUU010000389.1 GCA_030632405.1 Desulfobulbaceae bacterium
CACTGTTGTTACAGCAGCAGCATTCAGGGCGTTGCTCGGGTCAGGCGGACTCGTTAACAGCTGGTTAATGACAGGTTTCGACCTTCCATCCCCGCCAATAAGGATTGATCAGACAGTTATTTTCTTTCTTCTTGCTCATATTTTTTACAACTATACTTTAGTGTTACGTATTGTCTCCGGATACTGGAGCCAACTCAACCCTCATCAGCTGCAGGCAGCAAGGATGCTGGGAGCATCTCCCTGGCAAACCTTCATTAAAGTAACACTCCCTCTACTTACGCCTGCAATCGGCTCCGCCGCACTGCTGGTTTTTATCTTCTGTTTTACCAGTTTTGGTGTAGTGCTTATCCTTGGGGGGCCTGGATGTGCCACAATTGAAGTAGAAATCTATCGCCAGGCTGTGCAGTTATTCAACCTGCCCATGGCGGCAGCACTCTCCCTCGTGCAGATTTTAATGAACTTTCTTCTTATGTTGCTCCATGCCAAGCTGACCAGAAAAAACAGGGTGAGTTTTTTCTCAAACAGTCGAGGAGGAAAACCGCAAACTGCAAAAAGCCGGCTGCAGAAAACTATCCTGTCCATTAATATCCTGTTTATGGTTGTCCTGCTGCTCGCCCCTCTTTCCGCCTTGATAATCCGCTCTTTTACCGGTGAACAAGGATTTACCCTCGGTTATTACACCGCTCTATTTACCACCGGCGCGCGATCAGTGTTTTTTGTACCGCCCATTGAAGCAGTACTCAACAGCCTCGGTTTCGCTTTTGCTGCCATGTTTCTTTCCGTGGTTCTCGGTCTTTCGGCTTCGACATATTTAGCCTCTGCCAGAGGACGCAATGCAACCCTCTGGGATGCTGTTATAATGCTCCCCCTTGCAACCTCTGCCGTAACCCTTGGTTTTGGGTATATCGTCACCCTTAATACTCCCCCTTTAAATCTTCGTGACTCTCTTGCTCTTATCCCCATAGCCCATAGTCTGGTGGCTTTTCCATTTGTAATCCGCTGTATCCTGCCTGCCCTTCGCCAGATTCCACAGACATTAAAAGAGGCCGCCATGGTCCTTGGAAGTTCGCCTTATCGGGTCTGGCGGGAGATAGTTCTCCCTCTTTCCAGCCGATCAATCGTCGTCGGTGCAATTTTTGCCTTTTCCATATCAATGGGTGAATTCGGCGCCTCTGCCTTTATCACCCGTCCTCATACCCCCACCATGCCGGTTGCAATATTTCGTTTTCTCGGGCAGCCAGGCGATATGAATTATGGTCAGGCCATGGCCATGAGTACAATTCTAATGTTAGTTACAACCAGCGGCTTCTGGCTCCTGGGAAGGTTTTCGGATAACAGATGACTACACTCCATGTTAAAAACATCTCAAGCAGCTACGAGGGACAGTGTCTCTTAAAAAACATCACCTTCCACCTCAACGAAGGTGAAATACTCTGCCTCCTCGGCCCTTCCGGCTCCGGGAAAACCACTCTTCTCCGTCTTCTCGCGGGCCTTGAAAAAGAGGACAGCGGCACCATCACCTTTAACGGCATTGACATACAATCAATCCCTCCCCATAAACGCAATTTTGGTATGATGTTTCAGGACTATGCGCTCTTTCCCCATAAAAATGTCTATGAAAATGTTGCCTTCGGTCTGAAAATGCAGAAATTGACAGCTAGGACCATCAAAACAAAAGTAGACGGTATGCTTGAGGTCGTCGGTTTGGATGGTTTTGGCCATCGCCCAATCGATGAACTCTCCGGAGGAGAACAGCAGCGAGTCGCTCTAGCAAGAAGCCTGGCGCCGCAACCTCAATTACTACTCCTTGACGAACCGCTCGGCTCACTGGATCGAACATTACGGGACAGGTTATCAGGGGAGATACGATCCATCCTGAAAAATCTTGGAGTCACAGCGCTCTTTGTCACCCATGATCAAACTGAAGCATTCACAGTAGCGGATAAAGTTGCAATACTCTACGATGGCAGGCTTGAACAGTTCGACAGCCCGGAAAACCTGTACCGTACTCCTGCCAGCACTACCGTTGCCTCGTTTCTCGGTTTTAAAAATATCGTCTCAGGACAATTTGATAAAACTGGAAACTTTTATTCCCCAATGGGTCATTTACATTTTGAATCATCAGACAGTTGTGACCGGAAGCGCGCTCTGCTAATCCGTCCCGAAGGAGCACGAATAAGTAAAACCCAGGAGACATCCAAGGTGAACCTCCTTCTTTCAGGAAAAGTAGTACAGCGGCAATTCCAGGGGGCAACATATAAACTGCAGATACAGGTTGGTGAGCAGATATTACATTTTGACCTGCCTATTGACCCGTCCCCGCCGGCAATTGACAATCCGGTTCATCTGACAATCCGCGATTCATCTCTTGTCTGGATAGACGAACATGCCAGGACTCTGCCCAGTACCTGAAAGAAAAAAAATAGAGGTATCTGCACATGATAGTTCATATTTTTGCCAACGGTCCATACCAGACGAACCTGTCCTCTGTCATTTTCACAGAAAAAAAAGGTGATCTGATCATTGCAGCCGATGGCGGCGCAGTCCACTGCCGACTGCTCAATATCACCCCGCATATAGTTGTAGGCGACCTCGATTCACTCGCTCCTGTACATGTCGAGGAATATATTCAAGCAGGAGTTGAAGTCATCGATTACCCGACACGAAAAGATGAAACAGATCTTGAGCTGGCAATAGATCTGGCAATGGCAAAAGGTGCAGACGAAGTAATTTTATTTGGTGCCCTCGGTGGGCGGTGGGACATGAGCATATCCAATGTGATGCTGGCAGCCAGTAAAAAATATTCTCAAATGATTATTTCCCTGCCCAATGATGACTGCCGGATGCATATCGTACATGGAGGAGCCACTCTTCTTCTGGATGGAGAGACAGGACAGACGGTTTCACTCATTGCCATGTCAACTGATGTGCAGGGGGTTACAATCAGAGGATTGGAATATCCTCTAGATAATGAGACTCTCCCCTTTGGCAGCAGCAGGGGAGTAAGTAATCTGTTAGAGGAAACAAAGGGGTCTATAACTTTGAAACGTGGCACTCTTCTCTGTGTGCAGGAGGGTTAAAAATCTTTCTTTGTTCCCATTTTATG
>DAOVUU010000218.1 GCA_030632405.1 Desulfobulbaceae bacterium
CGAGAATCAATCACCTTATTATCCAAATGACCGCAATATGGACATTTCATAGTTATCCTCCCATTAATTCAAATAAAAAAACCGATATCGCATACGCAATATCGGCATTTTATTTTTTAGATACCTTACTCCTGAAAATCTGTCATAAAAAACAAGAAAACAGAAAAGGGGTTTTAAGTTAGAACACAGAACACAGTCAAAAAAGTTTCATTTGCTGAATTTGTCGATTCTTCTCTGATGTCTGCCTCCCTCAAATTCGCTCCTCAGCCAGGTCTGCACAATTATCAACGCCAGCTCTTTATCGATTACTCTACCACCGAGGCAGAGCACATTGGCATTATTATGCTCCCTGCTCAACGCCGCAGTATACTCGGAATTGCAATTTGCAGCTCTAATTTCGAAGTGCCTGTTGGCGGAAATAGACATGCCGATACCTGTGCCACATATGAGAATTCCCAGTTCACAGGAACCATCTATTATAGATGACACAGCTTTATCTGCAAAATCAGGATAATCGACAGAATCAGTTGATGAACATCCAACATCAATAATATCATATTCGAGGGTAACTAAGAGGTTTTTCACATCCTCTTTCAGCTCAAAACCACCATGATCTGCACCAAGAACTATTTTCACCTTATTTTCCTCATCCTGATAAGCTGTCAGCCATCAAAACGCTTCATGGCCACGACAGCATTGGTACCACCGAAACCGAAAGAATTAGAGATTGCAGCTCTGATATTCATTTTCCTGGCCCCATCAGGCACATAATCCAGATCGCACTCTACACTTGGATTTTCAAGATTGATGGTGGGGGGAGCGATTTGATGTTTCAGACTCAAAGCGGTGAAAACAGATTCAATCCCACCGGCGGCACCAAGCATATGGCCTGTCATTGATTTGGTTGAACTGATAGAAAGAGCTTTTGCATGTTCCTTGAAAACTGTCTTAATGGCCAGGGTTTCGCATTTATCATTAAGCGGTGTTGAAGTCCCGTGGGCATTTACATAATCAACATCTTCGGGTGCCAACCGGGCATCATCTAAAGCAATCTGCATTGCCCTTGCGCCACCCTCCCCATTCTCAGGTGGAGCCGCGATATGGTACGCGTCACTGCTCAGGCCGTAGCCACAAATCTCAGCGTAAATTTGCGCCCCGCGAGCAACAGCATGTTCGTACTCTTCAAGTACAAGCATACCGGAGCCTTCGGACATTACAAAACCATCTCGATCTTTATCAAAGGGCCGGGAGGCCTGCTGAGGGGCATCATTTCTTTTTGACAAAGCCTTCATTGATGAAAATCCACCTACCCCCAAACCACAGATAACGGCCTCAGCTCCTCCTGTTACAATCATATCGCTACCGCCATACATAATATGGCGATATGACTCTCCTACTGCATGAGTCCCTGCCGCACAAGCCGTTGTCAGAGAAAGATTCGGCCCTTTTGCGTTAATCATCATGGAGATATGGCCGGATGGCATATTAGGAATTACCATCGGGATGAAAAAGGGTGTTATCCTTTTGGGCCCTTTTTCGAGGCTTATCTTATGGTATTTTTCTATTGTCGGTAATCCACCCATCCCACAGCCTGTTATGACTCCGACCCTTCCACAATTTTCTTCCGTCACCTCAAAGCCGCTGTCTTTTACTGCCATTTCCGCCGCAGCAAGGCCATATTGAACAAATAAATCAAGATTTTTGGCCTGCTTTTTTTCAAAAAAATCTTCCGTGTGAAAATCCTTCACTTCTGCTGCGATTTTCACAGCGTAATCACTGGTGTCAAACCGGGTTATCAGATCTATTCCACTCACACCTGCACATAAATTATTCCAGCTTTTTTCAACCCCTGTTCCCAGGGGTGTCACCAGACCCAGCCCTGTAACAACTACCCTTCGCTTCACTATAATTACTCCTTTTTTTGCTACTTTTCGCAATCACACAACGCGAACGGGGGATGAAAAATTGTTCTTTGTGTAAAATGCTGATATTACTTCACTTTATTTACATAGTCGATGGCATCCTTAACTGTGGTAATTCCTTCAGCATCTTCATCAGGAATTTCAATGTCAAAACCTTCTTCCATTGCCATTATCAACTCAACAAGGTCAAGAGAATCGGCACCCAAATCATCAACAAAAGACGCATTAGCCACTACTTTTTCCTTCTCAACACTTAACTGCTCAACAATTATATCTATCATCTCATTTTCAATAGCCACTGTAATTCTCCTTAATTTTTTATTCGTTAACACTGATAATACATATTTCTTTAAGACTTTTTTTACTGCCTAATAATCGAACTATCTATAAAATAGGCGGTAATCTACCCAACCTATCACCTAATTAGTGTTTATCCAGAAACGAGAATTTTTGGGCTACATTTTTCCTGCAACGAAGAGTTAGATCAAAAAGGCCGTTTCTGGACGGGCACTAACTGACTACATATACATTCCCCCGTTTACATGGAGGCTTTGGCCTGTTACATAACGACCATCTTCAGAGATCAGATAGGCTACCGCACCTGCAACGTCCTCAGTGTTACCCAGATAGCCAAGTGGAATCTCACTTTTCAGCTGTTCCTTTATATCCTCGTCCAGCAGATCTGTCATTTCAGTTTGAATATAACCGGGCGCAACACTGTTTACAGTGATATTTCTTGATCCGTATTCCCGGGCCATGGCTTTAGTCAATCCAGTCAACCCTGCCTTCGCAGCGGCATAGTTTACCTGGCCTGGATTACCTGCGAACCCGGATACTGAAGAAATGTTAACAATCCGTCCCCACTTCTTCTTCATCATCCCTCTGGATGCCACTTTCGAACAGAGAAAAACACCCTTTAAATTGATATCGATAACGGCATCCCAGTCGGCTTCTTTCATCCTTGCCATCAGACCATCTCTGGTAATACCCGCATTGTTCACCAGGATTTCAACCGGGCCGGCTTCAGCGGCAATATTCTTGAATGCGCCTGTAACTGCAACCGAATCAGACACATCAAATTCAACAATTTCTGCTTTACCACCATCTGCCAATATACGTTTCCTAGTTTCAAGAGCAGCTTCTGTCCGGCTCACATAATTGATATACACAACTGCTCCCATGGAAGCCAGCCTCAAACATATTGACCTGCCTATTCCACGACTGCCCCCTGTCACCACTGCAACTTTTCCATCTAAACTCATGTCACCGCCGCTCCTCAATTTTACTGATCAACTTTGGTATAACTTCAAACAGGTCACCGACAATACCATAATCAGCTATATCAAAAATGGTAGCATTCTCATCTCTGTTGATTGCGACAATGGTCTCGGTAGTCTGCATACCGGCAACGTGCTGTATGGCACCGGAAATACCACATGCTATATAGAGTTTTGGAGCAACAGTTTTACCCGTTTGCCCAACCTGATGAGGGTATGGAATCCACCCGGCATCAACAACCGCTCGAGAAGCAGAAACCTTGGCTGCCACAACTTCTGCCAGCTGATTTATCAGCTCAAAACCTTTTGCACTTTCAAGTCCCCTGCCGCCGGAAACAAGAATATCAGCTTCCTGAATATTTACATTCGCCGCCTCTCCAATGACAGTTTCAAGAACTTTCACGCGATTCCCGAATAGTTCAGAATTCGGAACTATGTCTACGATTTCACCCTTCCGTGTCGCATCAAAATCGAGTTCTTTCATGACCTTTGGCCGAACAGTAGACATCTGAGGTCGAGATGATTCACAGACAATTGTAGCCATGATATTTCCGCCAAAGGCCGGGCGGGTCTGCAAAAGAGCCCCATCCTCTTCACGGATCTCAAGTTGAGTACAATCAGCAGTCAGTCCGGCGTTCAATGTCGTCGCCACGCCAGGGATAAAAGAACGACCAATAGCTGTAGCTCCTGCAAGTACTATTTCCGGTTGCTTTTCTTTAATCAGAGTGGTCATTACCGCACAGTAATTTTCATCGGTAAAGAGTTCAAGAGCCGGATGATCGATACGATAAACAGTATCGGCACCGTGGCCTATAAGCTTTTCGGCAGTACTGCCCGTCCCGTATCCTATAAGAACAGCTGAGAGTTGAGCACCTCTTTTGTCCGCAAGTGTGCGACCAATACCGAGCAGTTCAGTAGAAACCGGTGCAAGCTCTCCATCCCTGTATTCACAATAGACAAACACTCCCGACCAGGCATCAATATCAGTTTTAACAACCTTCTCGATTTCAAGGCTCAGCGCTTCGACCTCACAAGTCTCAACACAGGCACCACAAAGAGTACAACTCTCCCCGATAACAGCACAGCCGTTTTCAATCTCTATAGCACCAAAAGGGCAACTCTCTTCGCAGATGCCGCAGCCAATGCAGAGTTCTTCATTTACATTTAACATAATCAGTGATCTCCGCCAGGCTGAATAAACGGGATCAGTTTATCGACAAGCTGTTCTATCTGCTCATCAAGTGTCCCTGTGAATATAGCGCGCCCACCTCGTGCCGGAGGAGGAAAAACATTTACAACCTGGGTGGGTGAACCGGGTAATCCTATACAATCACTGTCGGCATCAATATCAGCTCCGCTCAATGTTCTGATGACCGCTCTTTTGGCTCTCATTTTCCCTTTGAGTGAGGGTACTCGAGGCTCATTTATATCTTTTACCACAGAAAGCAGCGCCGGCAGTGCAATTTCGACAACATCATACCCGTCATCCATCATTCTCTCAACGACCAGAACTTCTGCACCGGATTCACGAATTTTTTGTACACACGTGGTATATGGAATATCCATCCGCATTGCCAGTCCGGGTCCGACCTGCGCAGTATCCCCGTCAATTGCCTGCTTTCCACAGAGGATAAGATCAAAATCTCCTAGTGTTTTTATCGCCTGCTGCAGAGTGTAGGAAGTGGCCCAGGTATCCGCTCCGGCAAAAGCTCTGTCAGAGATCAAAACCGCCTCATCGGCACCACAACTCAGGGCCAGACGCAACATTTCTTCGGCCTGAGGTGGACCCATGGTAATAACGACAACTTCGCCGCCATGAGCTTCTTTCAGTCGCACAGCCTCTTCAAGGGCATGCTGGTCATATGGGTTCATGATAGACTCAACACCTTCTCTGGCCAATGTATTCGTCTCAGGGTCAAGACGAACATCTTTGGCATCAGGAACCTGCTTAACACATACAATTATCTTCATATACTCATCAAGGATTGTGGAAATTATTTTGAGTACTCTTTGTTCAATTCCTGGCCAATCACATTTCTCTGAATCTGATTGGTGCCTTCATAAATCTGCAGAATTTTAGCATCTCTCATCATTTTTTCTACAGGGTATTCACACATATAGC
>DAOVUU010000067.1 GCA_030632405.1 Desulfobulbaceae bacterium
ACACAAAAGGATGAAAATCTCCAAAGAGAAGCCCGTACCGAGCTGATATGAGGATCAATCGAAAGACAATTAATTTCCTGGAATATGAACAGATACAAGTTACCTTACCCCTGAAAGTCTGTCATAAAAAACAAGAAAACGGAAAAGGGAATAACCATGTGGAGTCATCTTGTTCATCCACCAGTTCTACACAAACTCGTGAAATTTTATTTTGCGAGATATTTAAGAAAATGAGGGGAGGGGCATTATGGGAAAGATTTTTCTACTGGCAGCTTCATTTTTTCTATTTTCAATTTACCCTCTACTGTCAACAGAGCTCACTATCCTAACTGAGAATCTGCCTAATTTGAACTATATTAAGGATGGTGAATTAGTGGGTCTTTCAGTTGATATAGTGAAAGAAATTCAAAAAAGAGTAGGATCTCATGAGCAAATTAAGGTCTTTCCGTGGGCTAGAGCATATAGTTTGGCTTTGGAGGAGAAAAACGTTGTGTTGTTTAGCATAACGCATACAGAGTCGCGTAAGGGGTTATTCAAGTGGATTTGTCCATTGGTAACGAAAAGGGACATTCTTGTTGCTAAGAAAGGTTCAGGTATAGAAATTAACAGTCTGGAAGATGCAAAGAAGGTAAAACGTATTGGCACAATACGGGATGACTCAAAAGAACGATTACTTAAAAGCCATGGGTTTACAAACCTAGAATCTGTTTCTGATGAGCAACAAAACGTAAAAAAACTTATCCTCGGACGTATAGACCTTTGGGTCAATAAACAACCGGGCTTAAAAACAGTCTGTGATTTGGCCGGAGTTGATTACCACCAATTAGAGGAGGTTTTCCATCTCCGGGAAAGAGACCTTTGTATCGCATTTTCAAGAAACACGTCGGACTCAATAGTACGAAAGTGGAGGAATGCTTTTAACGATATGCTGACCGATGGCACAATACAGCAAATTCGTAATACATGGAATTTTGAATGATATGTTCACCAAGGAATTGGTACAAAAAATTGATTTCAAAACTCAGCATGTTAGGCTTCAGATAGTGGAGTTAAAAGAAATCTGGTCGAAAAATCTATTAAAATGATGGTTGCGGTGGCGTAAGATTGTCGCCGACAGCTGAAAACCTGAAAGGTGGTTATTATGTATAGATCATTTCTACTCGTGCTTTTTCTGTTTCTGATATCATTCGAACCGTTGTTTTCTGCAGAACTTACGATTTTAACTGAAAACCTTCCGCCATTAAACTACTTAAGAGAGGGGAAACTCGTTGGCCCCTCCGTCGACATTGTCAGAGAAATTCAGCAAAGGGTGGGATCAGAAGAAATGATTGAAGTATTTCCCTGGGCACGAGCATATCAACTGGCTCTGGAAAAGGAAAATGTCGTGTTGTTTGGCACAACCCATACGAAAGAACGGGAGGATATATTCAAATGGGTGGGGCCACTTGCTACGAAAAGGGACATCCTGCTTGCTAAAAAGGGGAGCGAATTGAAAGTGCAATCTCTGGAGGACGCAAAAAAAGTACAGCGTATCGGCACACTTCGAGATGATACAAGAGAACGTCTGCTGAAAAAACATGGATTCACAAACCTCTATTCTGTGTCTGACGAACAAAATAATGCTAAAAAGCTCATGCTCGGGAGAATTGATCTGTGGGCCTACAAAAAGCCGGGTTGGAAGACCGTTTGTGAGTTGGCAGGTATCGGTCCCGAAGAGTTTGTCGAGGTGCTTGATCTCAGGGAGATCGATGTGAGCATAGCATTCTCGAGAAAAACCGCTGATGCCATTGTGAACAGATGGCGGGATGCGTATAAGGAGATGTTGTCTGACGGAACCATAGATCGGATTCGTGCTCAATGGCGCCAATAGTAAATGAAATATCGAAGCGAGTTTTTCTCATGGAGGGAATGACTTTGGATAGAAACGTTCTAAAACGATTTGTTTTAATTTTCCTACTATCTTTCTTCATCATTCACCCGTCTCCTGCCCCTGGAAAAGAATTGAAGATAGCTCTCCTGCTATGGCGGGGAGAAACAATGGCGGAAAAAGGTTTTATAGATGGTCTGCATTCATACGGATATAAAACGAAATTTTCCACATTTGATGTTGCCCAGGATCTAACAAAACTTGGTAATGCTTTAAATTATATTGCCTCGCAATCTGATGTATTCGATTACATTTACACCTTTGGCACAACTATATCCAGAAGAACTCAGATAGTATTAAATAACAAGATTCCCCAGATTTTTAATGTGGTAACTGATCCAATGGGTGCCGGAATCATGGAAGGCAAGGGGGAAACGAGAGGCAACATAAGTGGAGCCAGCGACGCAGTTCCTGTCTCCAGGCTGCTTGAGATCACAGTCGATCTTTTCAGATTTAAAAAACTTGGTCTCTTTTTTAACCCTCGTGAAAAAAACTCCATGCTCAGCAGGAAGGAAATTTACACCGGGGCAAAGGTCCTCGGTTTTGAAGTTATAGACTTCCGCTCTCCACCAGTTGCACAAATATTGCAGCAAAATCTGCAAAAACTTCGCGATAATCCGGCGATGATCGATGCAGTATATCTGCCTTCAGACAGTTTTCTCGTCTCTAACGCAACCTTAATCGGTGCACAGTTACAATCTTTAAAAATATTGAGTTTCGGTTCTGTCAGAAATTATATAGAGTCTGGAGTACTCATGGGATTTGCAGTCGATTACTATGAGCTGGGGAAGGCTGTCGCAGCAATTGTTGACAGGAATCAGCGGGGAGAAGAGCTTCGGCAAATCCCTGTTGTCCGGGCTGACTTTTCTCTGATGATTAATCAGACAACGAGTGACTTGTTGGGAGTTAAAATTCCCGAATTTAAATCAATAAAAACTAAAATAATTCCTTAATGCTATAAGTTAACAGGGATTTTTGTTTTTTGTATAAACCTTTGAATATGATTGACGCCGTGAAACAACTGTTAAAACCTCAAAGTGTCAGTGGACGATTCAGCTATGCTTTTATCGGAGTAGTGACTCTTATTTTATTTATATATGCCGGAACTGAGATATTTATTGATAACAGTAAAATTAACAAAAACTTAGAACAAAAAATAATGAGAGCATTGCAATTATCTAAGATAAGTCTGCCGACTCCATTATGGAATTTGGATAATCATATTGTCGATGATTTCATTGAAGCTTTATTTCTTGATGAGTCAATGGTTTTTGCTGAAGTGATCTGGGGAGATCAGGTTATCTCAAAGAGAGTCAGAGAAGATTACACGCACGTGGAGTTTTCTTCTTTAAGAGAATCCTCACTGTTTATATCGATGTTCTCCGATATCCTCTACGAAGGCAATAAAGTAGGTACAGTTCGACTGGTTATGTCCCGCGAGATGGTAAAAAAAGAGTTAATTAATACCATCCTTCAAACCGTCTGTTTAATGGTACTTATAATAATAGCTGTTACCATAACCTCTCTTATTATCACGAAAAAATATATAACCAGTCCATTGTTAAAATTGAAGGAATCTTCCTCCTTAATCGCAAAAGGGAATCTTGATACTTTTATTGATAAAAGTGGCAATGATGAAATAGGAGTGCTGGCTCAACAGTTTGACAAGATGAGAGAGTCTGTGAAATCTCTGTTTCTGGAGGTGAGTGAAAAAAAATTGGAAATAGAGAAATACAGCCGTACCCTCGAGCAGAAGGTCGACCAGCGAACCCGGGAGTTGGCGCAGTCCGTTGAAGAGTTGCAGGCCCTTGGAGAAGTCAGCAGGGTGGTGAGTTCAACGCTGGATTTAAACATGGTATTGACAAATATTATTCACCATGCGGTACAGCTGTCGGACACAAAAGGGGGGATTATTTTTGAATTTGAAGAGTCCGAACAGGTGTTTGTGCCGAAGATTAACTATGGTCTCAGTGATACCATTACAAAGAAAATAAAACGCTCAATTTTACGTCTGGGAGATAAGACGGCAATTGGTCAGGCGGGTCAGCTAAAGGTTCCTGTTCAAATTTCTGATCTGGCGGATGAACTGGAGCATCCGCTTCCTTATATTAGGGAAGATGGATTTAGCGCACTTCTTGCCGTTCCTCTAATGCGCCAAGACAGACTTATCGGCGGCCTGGTTGTCATGAGAAAATATGTTGGGAATTTTTCTGATAGAACCGTAGATCTGCTGCAGACATTTGCAGCCCAGTCTGCACTGGCCATCTATAATGCACAGCTGTTTAAACAGATAGAGGAAAAAAGTTCTCAACTTGAGCTTGCCGACAAACATAAATCTGAGTTTCTTGCTAATATGAGCCATGAACTGCGAACTCCCCTGAATGCCATTCTCGGTTATACAGAGTTGATAATTGATAAAATTTATGGTGATGTACCAGAAAAAATTGAGAAGACTCTTGTACGGCTGGAAAAGAACGGGCGTCATCTGCTCAATCTTATAAATGATGTACTGGATATTTCAAAGATAGAGGCGGGTCGTCTTACCCTCTCTTTAGATGATTACTCTCTTGGGGAATTGGTTAGTACGGTTCTTGTTTCAGTTGAGGGGCTGGCCGCTGAAAAAGGGCTGAAATTGTCGGCGATCGTTGACAAGGATCTTCCCATCGGTAGAGCAGATCAGCAGCGAATTGCCCAAATACTTGTCAACCTTCTGGGAAACGCAATTAAGTTTACAGATGAGGGAGAGGTTGTAGTAGAGGTCGGTACAAGAAACGGCTTTTTTCTCATTTCCATTCTGGATACTGGTTTGGGGCTATCTGTGGAAGATAAACAAATAATTTTTAAAGAGTTTTGTCAAGTGGATGGATCGAGTACGAGAGAAAGAGGGGGAACCGGTTTGGGCCTCTCCATCGCCAAGAAAATAGTTGAAATGCATGGTGGCAGTATCTGGGTGGAGTCCCGCCCTGAGGGTGGTGCGATTTTTAGTTTTTCAATTCCAATTCGCGTAGATCACCAGGTAGAATCGTAATGGGTAAATTGATTTTAGTTGTTGAAGACCAGGAAGATAATCGGATAATACTGAGAGATTTGTTGACCAACAGCGGTTTCGAAGTGGCAGAGGCTGTCAATGGTATCGACGGAGTACGCATGGCTGAAGAACTTCTTCCGGATCTTATCCTGATGGACATTCAGTTACCGGGAATTGACGGTTATGAGGCCACCAGGCAGATCAAGGCCAATGCAATCCTGTCTTCCATTCCGATCATTGTGGTGACTTCTTACGCCCTGAGCGGGGATGATAAAAAAGCCTATAACGCGGGATGCGACGACTATGTGGCAAAGCCGTTCAGTCCCCGCAAGCTCCTGGAGAAAGTACGCAATTTTCTGAATTAGCCATAATGAGGGATAAATGAGAGAGGTACCACTCATCCTGATAGTCGAAGATAATAGGGAAAGCAGAGAAATCCTGGAAGCAAGGCTGACCGCCAATGATTATGAGGTTCTGACTGCGCCAGATGGTGAAGCAGGCCTGCATATGGCAAGAGAGAAAAAACCAGATCTTATCCTGCTCGACATTTTGATGCCTAAGATGGACGGTTTGGAAGTGTGCAGAAGGATTAAGGGGGATTCCACTCTGCCTTTCATGCCAATCATTCTGGTTACGGCGAAAGCTGACTCCAAAGACGTGATTGCAGGATTAGAAGCCGGAGGTGATGAATATCTGGCTAAACCGGTAGATCAAGGTGCGCTGCTTGCCAGGGTACAATCCATGCTTCGAATTAAAGATTTGCATGATACAGTAATGGCACAATCGAACCAGCTTAAGGAACAGTTAAGAACTGCAACCCGGATTCAATCCTTATTTTGGCCAAAGATACCGGACCTGGCGCATAACTCCCACATATGGGCCGTATCTGTACCCGCTGGATATGTGGGCGGTGATCTGTATGACGTGATCCCTCTGCAGGATGGTAGTGTTCTGACATATGTTGCAGATGTTTCGGGTAAAGGTGTTCCTGCGGCACTTATTATGGCTGTTTTGTCAACCAGAATTCGTGTCGAAGCGTTACTCCAGAATGATCTCGGCCTGCTGCTTTTTGCAGTCAACAACAGCATGTATGAGTTGGCATCTGAGGAGGGGTATTTTGCTTCGATTATCCTGGCGAGATTCTGGCCTGCAAACGGCAAAGTGCAGATGGTTCGAGCAGGGCATCCTTATCCTCTCTGGATTGCAGGTGGAATTATACAAAACCTGCCTCAGATAAAAGGGATTTCTATCGGAGTTTCCCCAGGTGCAGAGTTCGAAACAAAAGAGATAGTACTTTCTCCAGGCGATGCGCTGTTTCTATTTTCTGATGGAATTTCAGAAGCGGAGAATAACAACCATGAACTGTTTGGCACTGATCGTCTGATCAATCATATAGAATATCGACAAGGACCACCCTGGGGACAGAAGCTTCTGGATGCTGTTGCTGCCTGGAGAGGAGATGTAGAAGTTAACGATGACTTGACTATTCTGGAAATATGGCGCAATCACAAGTAGTTACACTTGTTTGGTTGCGGTGAATTAAATGGTTCCTGATTCTTTTTTAGTATCTTAACTTTACACTTTTAAAAAAAATACCCCCATATAATACTGATGGTCTGGAAGCATCTTTGGTTTCAGAATGCTCCATTTACAGCAAGGTTTCTGAAAATAGTCTTGGATTTTAAAAGTGGAAGGAGGCTCCTTTTCGGGCACGTTTTTTGGGGATGACCAATTGAAACCATATCAGGGGGGAAAGTCAATATTTCGTCCTCTTTGCTACCGATTAATCTCACCGAATCAGGATCTTATTTTTCTTCATAAATGTATTGCATCTGAGTGGCTTTAAAGGAGTGGCCAATTTATTTTCAGCTAGTGTCACGCTGTTCCATTGACTAAGAACAGTGGCTTCACATATAATTCAGGGAGTAATATTAAAAACTGAGATAAAGCCAAACTTGTCGTAAGACAGGGACGGAAAGCTACGGGTCTCAACAGATAGCCGGGCTGCCTTGGAAAAGAGGTAGCTCGGCTTTTTTTATTTACTACTGCTTTTAGTGGCACAACAACGGGGGGATTATGTAACGAAAACAGATCAGTTTGATTGTCATTTCTAGATCCTGCAGAATTTTTACTACTACAGGAGCATAAAAGACAGTTGGGATTTCATATTATAAAAAAGAGTTAAAAAAATTTATACAAACAAGTGGCCTATAATTTAACGTAATTATCAATCTTTGTATGAGGAGAAAAATTATGTCTTTTATAAGAAATATTCCAGTAACTTTAGCAATTATCTTTGTTTTTGGGGTAACCATGGTTGATTATGCAGCAGCAGGGACAAAGACCATGAATTTTAAGCTTGTTAGTACGATTGAAAAAGTAGAAATGGTTAAAGTGACTGACATGAAAGGAGTGGTTATCGGCGTAATGGACAGGAAAGGTCTGAGCATGTTTGAAAACGGTGATATTGCAACCACGGCGTGCAGAGGCACTTTTGATACTAAAAAAGGGTTCCAGGGATATTCTTCACTAACCTTTGCTGATGGTTCCACCCTGGTTTTGTCCTGGACCGGGCCTACAAGCCGGGTTGCTCCAGGTGGTAAATTCGGAGGGTTTTCGGCTAAATTTGAATATGCTAATGGAACCGGCCGTTTCAAAGGAATTAAAGGGAAAGGGACCTTTACCGAAAAAAAACCGAATTGGGATAAAGATTTTAAAGCCAAAGGTTTTACATACTATGAATTTACCGGAACTTATGATTTATCATCGCAATAAATTTCAAAAAAGCAACATATTTGATGCTTTAAAAAGAGTACCTACGATTAAAAAAGGCAGGGGATGATTTCAATTTACTTTTTTTGCCTTTCGCCCTCGTCTCTGTTTTCAAAAGCATGGTCCAAAAGAGGCGACATCTATCCTAACTCAGGGGGTTAATCCAAGAAGTAGCGGCATTGAATCATGGTAGTTAAGGAAGACAACCGGATTTTCCGCATTAATGAAACATCTTGATCCCCTTTGACGGATCGCCTCGAGTAAAAAGACGTGTCGGGTCGAAGTGAGGCCCGACCAGGATTTCTCGGACAAGCTCCTGGTTAATATCTTTTACTGAGAACAATACTGGCGTAATAAGTATTCACGGGATCTTTTTTCAGCATTTAAGGCGTCTCCTTCAGCTACGGGCTTCAAAATAACTTCCAGATCCTCATGGGTCCTTTGACATACCAGTGGGGCCACTTTACTGCGCAGTTTAATACCATCAAAATTGGCGCGCCGTCTCTGCTCAATTATCTGGTCAAAAATGGATAGTAAAAATGGGTTATTTGACAAGCTGTACAGTTCACGAAAAAAAGAATAAATTTGTTCTTTAAACTCTAACCAGCAAGCAGCGGTTTTCATTTTTTCAAGATCACTGTAAATGGTTGTAACTTGACTTGGTGTTGCGTTATTGGTCGCCATTGCAACTACTCCAGGTTCCATTACCAACCTGGCTTCAAGAATAGTATTGAAGTTGATAGAGCTACTTAAACAGTCTATCCTCACCTCTGCATCCATCATTTCAATAGTAGTTACTGCCTGGGGGGATAAAAAAGTGCCACTTCCAATTCTCCGCTGCACTATTCCATCTTTATTCAGGCGGTCAAGGGCTCTGCGGATCGTCCCTCGCGACACCCTGTACGTTGCTGCAAAACTACGCTCATCCATCATCTTTCCACCAGGGCGATATACCCCAGATCTTATATCCGCCATAATAGCATTAAAGACGTCCAGGCTATCATTCACCGGAAGATATTGAATGTTCATAAATTCTCCTCACAATATTTAGTACAATTGGTTCACAATGGTTTACCACAAAATACAAATTTAGCAAGTGATTATTTGAAAAAACACCTATTCT
>DAOVUU010000298.1 GCA_030632405.1 Desulfobulbaceae bacterium
AAATCTATTTTCTTATTACTGATTTTATGCTAGATAGTGCCTATCCGTTCATTATAGATTTTGTTCTATCATCCCCCACAAGAGGGTACAAGCACCTTGGTATATATCTAGCCACACAATTTCAAAACAGTCCTTCATTTTCTTGTTTTTTATTGCAGTGTTTCTAGAGTAATATACTAAATTAAACCTCTCAGGGAATTAAACTACAGGCATATAATTAACCACCTATCAATTCCAACCTAATGAAAAATATCCGTAATTTCAGTATTATTGCCCATATCGATCATGGAAAATCCACCCTGGCTGATCGAATGATTCAACTCTGCGACCTTGTCTCCGACAGAGAGTTTAAAGATCAGCTTTTAGACAATATGGAGATTGAGAGAGAAAGAGGCATTACCATAAAAAGCCAGGCTATCTGTCTGCCTTACACCGCAAAAGACGGGAATTTATATTCTCTCAACCTTGTTGATACACCAGGGCATGTTGACTTCAGTTACGAAGTTTCCAGAGCCCTCACCTCCTGTGAAGGTGCCTTGCTGCTGATTGATGCAGCCCAGGGTGTTGAGGCGCAGACTCTTGCCAATCTCTACCTCGCCATGGAGAATGATCTTGAAATCATTCCAGTTATCAACAAAATTGATCTTCCGTCCGCTGAACCGGAAACTGTCGCCTTGCAGATAGAAGAGGACCTGGGACTCGACAGTGAACATGTGCAATTCTGTTCCGCAAAAGCAGGTACAGGAGTGGAACAGATATTTGAAGCCATAGTAGCCTTTTTGCCTCCACCTGAAGGAGACCCCGACAGTCATCTGCAAGCGCTTATTTTCGACGCAGGATACGACCCTTTCAGAGGTACCATAATTTCGGTCAGAATAATCAACGGAACGGTAAAGCCCGGTGATATAATAAAGTTTATGTCAAATGATAAAGAATATAAGGTTGAAGAAGTCGGCCTCTTTAAGCTCAAACGAGAACCTCAAAAAAAACTCTCTGCAGGCCAAATAGGGTATATTCTCGCCGGCATTAAAACTGTTGAAGACACTCGCCCCGGCGACACAATTACCCTTAAAGAAAATCCTTGTCCTACCCCTCTTCCCGGATTCAAAAGAGTCATTCAGGTGGTTTTCTCATCAATTTATCCTATTTCGACTGATGACTATGAAGATCTTGCCTCAGCGCTTGAAAAACTGAAATTAAATGATGCCGCCCTTACCTTTGAAAAAGATACGTCTGCTGCTCTCGGATTTGGTTTTCGATGCGGCTTTCTTGGTCTTCTTCATCTCGAAGTTATCCAGGAGCGACTTGAAAGAGAATTTGATATCTCTCTCATACTGACTGTTCCCTCCGTACAGTATATTTTTCATCTCTCAGACGGAACAGAGAAAAAAGTGGATAATCCGGCTCATTTTCCTGATCCAGTCCATATCGGTAAGATTGAAGAACCCTTCATTAAGGCGACGATATTGATCCCGGAAAGATATATGGGCGTGGTTATGACACTCTGCATTGATCGTCGTGGTGAAAACACTTCTTTTCATTACCCAATTCCCGGCAGAATTGAATTCCAATGTGAACTCCCTTTAGCTGAAATTATTTATGACTTTTATGACAGGCTTAAATCTGTGACCCAGGGGTATGGCTCATTCGATTATGAAATGCTCGACTATAGAAAGAGCGACCTGGTTAAACTGGATATTCTTGTTAATGGTGAGATAGTCGATGCGCTCTCCCAGCTCGTCCATAAAGACAATGCAAGAGCTCGGGGTCTGCGCGCCTGCGAGGTACTGAAAGAAGAGATCCCAAGGCAGATGTTCAAAATTGCAATTCAGGCGGCCATTGGCGGTACCATCATTGCCAGAACTACTGTTTCTGCAATGCGAAAAGATGTTACAGCAAAGTGTTATGGAGGCGATATTACAAGAAAAAGAAAGCTTCTAGAAAAGCAGAAAGCAGGAAAAAAACGCATGAAAACTGTCGGTAATGTGGATATACCCCAAAATGCATTTCTATCAGTTCTTAAATCAGATCAGTAAACGGTCGTGTCCGGCTAAAAAGAATGAGTTTTTTTCTTCAATTTCACGTAGCCAGATCAATCAAGCACAGTACCTATACATCTCTCTTTTGAACATTCATAGATCAACCGTGCCGCCGCCAGATCAAAGAGGGCCATACCAACAGTTTTGAAAAATGTGGTGCCGTTTTCTCCTCTATCAGGTTTCTCTCCGGAGCGAATGAATTGGCCGAGAGTAATGATCTGCTCATCTCTTAAAAGCCCTTTGGCCAGGGGCGCTAAAATTTCACCAGATTCTTCCTTTGCATAATCTATATCAACCCAGACAGCAGAAGTCTGCGTAAAAAGGGCGTCAGGATATTCTCTTACATCAGGCTCAAAAGAACCGACAGCTATGCAATGCTTGCCTGCAAAGATTTCAGGTCTGTCCGGGAAGACCGGTGATCTGGCTGTCGTTGTTGTTATCACTATATCCGAGTGATCAATAAGCCCTTCAATAGTCTCAGCTATAGTGACTTTTATTTCAGGGAAATCAGATTGTAATTTAGCAGAAAGCGCAGCTGAGCTTTCCACATTCTTATCAAAGAGTGCTATTTTTCGAATATCCCTGGCATCACAGCCAAACTTGAGCTGGTAGAATCCCTGTACACCACACCCTACCAACCCGATTGACTGCGCCTCTGCCCTGGCAAGATGTCTGATACTTGAACCACCCACTGCACCAGTCCTCATGGCCGTAATTGTACCGCCATCCATAATTGCAAGCACTGTGCCCGTCCTGCTGTCCGCAAGCATCACGGTTGCCTGGATCACAGGTTTTTCGAACTGCCTGTTTTCAGGGTAGAGAGTGAGCATTTTAGTGACCATATAATCACCGGCAATGCATGGCATGAGAAGGAGTATATTGCCGTCACCACATGGTACATGCATCCGCTCCGGCATTGTATATTTTTTATCTTCGTAAATTTCCATCGCCTGTTCTACTGCATCCATCATTTGCCCACAACTCACTGCCGACATAATTTCCCGGCTATTCAAATATAACATTTCAAGCGTCCTTTTTAAGAGCAGCTGATTCCAGGATTTTTTCAATTTTCCTGGCAGATTTTGTTATAGAAAGCCCACCAAGAGCAGTGCATCTCAGTTCAGGGGCTATACTCTTACCAACGGAATCCATTGTTTCAATTACTTCATCAAGAGGTACGACAGGATCGAACCCGGCCAGTGCCATGTTAGCACAGGTTAATCCGTTAGCCGCCGCCAAGGCATTTTTAGTAAGGCAGGGAACCTCCACGCGATTGGCAACCGGATCACATATCATACCGAGAATATTCTGCAGGGCCATGGAAGCTGCTGCAAGAGATTGTTCGGCGGTACCTCCTCCCATCTCAGCCAGTGCAGCTGCAGCCATGCCGGAGGCTGAACCGCATTCCGCCTGGCAACCGCACACTTCAGCCGCAAACGTAGAATCAATGGCAATAAAAACACCGATCATGCCGGCGGCAAGCATACCCCGCACTGCATGATCTTTTGACAGTTCAAGAGAATCTACGGCACCTAAAACGGCACCGGGCAGTCCTGCACAAGCTCCTGCCGTTGGCGCCGCCACAATAATACCCATAGAACTCTTAACCTCCATCAGCGAAGCAACATAGAGAGTCATGGTATTAACTACAGAACAGCCAAGGAGTGAACCGGATTTCATGGCCTCGGCAAACCCCTTTGACTGGCAGTCAAGGATACGGTCCTCATAATCTGTACCTTTAAGACCGGTTTGTATTGATCTGATCAGTATATCGACTAACTCTTCCATTCTGGCTATGACATTTGCCGGTTCAACATTGGCACGCTGGCTCTCATAATGAATGGCAAGACCTGATAATGACAATTTTTTATGAACATTAAACTCAAGCATCTCTTTATATGATGAAAAGGGTACAGATATATCTTTGCGTGAGAGTACAGGTAACACCGGTGAGAGTTGTTTGACCGATGTAGCACCGTAATTGTCGATGAGAACGGTAAGTACATCTTCACTTAGCGGTAATTGTGTCTTTATCTGAATGCAGACACCCTCACCGGACTCCAGAATATTCAAAAATTCGCAATTTTTAATAAGCGAAGAAATATCCAGCCTTGAATCATCCAATCTGACAAAAACAAGGGTTTCGTAATAATCCCCAATCATTGTAATGGGAAAGGAATCGATGGAAATTATTTCAATTATGCCACCCCCGCTTGATATAGC
>DAOVUU010000029.1 GCA_030632405.1 Desulfobulbaceae bacterium
AAGTTTATCAACTTATTGAAAAGGTGGCTCCGACACATGCTTCTGTTCTTATTACCGGAGAAAGCGGGACTGGGAAAGAACTTGTTGCTAAAGCAATACATAGAATTAGCCGGAGGGAATCAGAGCCATTTATAGCTGTAAATTGTGCTACGTTATCCGAAGGATTGCTTGAGAGCGAGTTGTTTGGCCATGAAAAAGGTGCATTCACCGGAGCGGTGACCATGCGAAAAGGGCGGTTTGAACTGGCTCATGGAGGGACTATTTTCCTGGATGAAGTGAGCGAAATAGATCTGTCTCTGCAATCTAAATTACTTCGGGTTCTTCAGGAGAAAAAATTTGAACGTGTGGGGGGAGGGAAGACCCTTGAAGTGGATGTAAGGATACTCAGTGCATCAAATCGTGATTTGCGTGAAGAGGTAGCTTCCCGGAGGTTTAGAGAGGATCTTTTTTATAGATTAAATGTTATCCCGATATACCTCCCAGCCTTGAGAGAACGTATGGATGACATGAAGCTTCTGGCAGAATATTTTGTTGAAAAATTCAGGATTGTTCTGGAGAAATCTGACCTGGCAATTTCCCCCGATGCATTTCGTCTGTTAATGAAATTACCCTGGGAGGGGAATATTCGGGAGCTGGAAAATACCATAGAGCGTGCGGCGATACTTTGCAGCAAAGATGTGATCGAAGCTGAGGATGTGCAACCTGATACGCTTTATATTGACGAAAGATCTACATGGGGTCAAGATGTGGATTTTCAACAGTTGATCCCGGAAAATACCAGTTTAACCGACGTGCTCTATACTATTGAAGAGAAAATGCTGGCGAAAGCACTTACTGATACCGGCAATGTTCAGGCAAGAGCAGCAGAAAAACTTGGTATAACCAAAAGTCTTCTCCAGTATAAAATGAAAAAATATGGTATAAAAAAGAAAAAATAGACACTGGCTTTCTTGTTTACTCTTTCTGCTTTTCCTGAAACCCCCAGTGAAGTTTGTTTCGTAATATGGTGAAGTAGTCTCTTGTAGATAAAATAACGAGTTGTAGAGCATACTCAGCTGTTTCTACCTCAAGCATATCATTGTCGTTCAAAATCCAGGTTGGCTGTCCGTCGATAATAATTTGAGCATTTTCATTGTTGTCTCTGGTCTCCAGGCGAGTTCGTATGACCATGTCGGATGGTAGAATTATTGGTCTGCTGCCGAGCATGAAAGGGCAGATAGGCGTAACCAGAATGGTTGCCAGACCAGGGTAGACCAGAGGACCACCCGCAGATAGATTGTAGGCTGTCGACCCAGTTGGTGAGGAAAAAATCAAGCCGTCAGCCTTGTAGGTGGTTATATAATGCTCATCTGCGGTGGTTGATAGATTGAGAATACGATCAACCACATTTTTGTTTATGACAACATCGTTTAACCCATATCTGTAATCACCAGGTTCAGTACCTCTTACTATACGAGATTTCAGCATTAACCTGTTCTCAATAGTTATCTGGTTATCTAAAATATACTCCAGGGCATTGACTGTTTCATTTTCTGTAAGTTCTGTTAAGAAACCGAGATCTCCAAGGTTAATCCCCAATACGGGTATGGAATATCTCGCGGCCTGTTCCGCTATATGAAGCAGGGTGCCATCTCCACCAAGCACTATAATTATATCAAGATCAGGAAATATTGTGTTGAGGGATACATTTATTCCTTTCTCCTCCAGCCAGGATGTCAAATTTTCTGCATACGATTTTGCCGGAAGGTCATTTTTTTTTGTAATTATGCCTGCCCGGCGGAGGTTAATTTTTGTTGTTGTTCGATATGGATGTGGAATGTCGGTCATTTCAAGTAGCTCTTATGTTAATTGAGGAAAAAATATTTACTGACAGACAATAATTGTCTGATAGAAATAAAATATGCAATGAGAGTAAAATTCAGGTAAATATCAGAATGAGTGATTTTATTCAATAAAATAGACAAACTTCAAAAAATACGCACAGTCATATAGTTAATATTACGAGCATTATTTTTTGGAAATAACGCAGAGTTTGGACAATATGGCATTCTCGGACAAGCTCCTAACTACTTTTACCCCTTTATGGGGTGTTAGAATACTATCAATATTACTTTGTGCGAGGCAAAAATGATAAATAAAGATCTGATTGAAATTTTGGCGTGTCCACAATGCAAGGGAGCCGTGAAGTTGCAGGACGAACATGGTATTCTTTGTGAAAAATGCAACCTTCTCTATGAAATTAAAGATGGAATACCAATTATGCTTGTGGATAGAGCAAAACGACTCGATGATAAATCGCCCAGTCAATGAACAGAAGAGCTTCCAGGAGAATTTTTGACGGTGGGTGATTACGTTTATATTGAATAGCTGAAGAGATAAAAAAGAAATTCGCCAGAGGCGTATTTTTATCTGCTGACTTTAAAAAGCAATAAAATTCATGAAAGTGAAACCTCTGAAATGATGCCTGTTGCATTTTAGAGTTCAAGTATTATTGTCAGCTTGTAACAATAAACAACATAAACCTCACCCCAGGAGAATTTCATGTGGGAATATACAGATAAAGTACAACAGCATTTTCTTAATCCACAAAATGTTGGAGAAGTGGAAAAAGCAAGTGGTGCCGGTGAAGTTGGTTCACTTGCATGCGGTGACGCATTAAAATTGTCATTTAAGGCAGATGCAAACGACATTATTATCGAAGCAAAGTTCAAAACTTTTGGTTGTGCAAGTGCTATTGCATCCTCATCCGTGCTGACGGAAATAATGATTGGAAAGTCTGTGGACGAGGCTTTGAAGATTACTAACGAGGATATTGCCGATGCACTCGGTGGATTACCTAAAGAAAAAATGCACTGTTCAGTGATGGGCAGAGAAGCTCTTGAAGCTGCAATCGCAGACTACCGTGGGTTGGTATTACCTATGGCTGAGGGTGAAATTGTCTGTGAGTGTTTTGGGGTCACTGATCTGGATGTAATTCGAGCTGTTAATGAGTCCAACTTGCGATCTGTTGAAGAAATCACCAATTTCACAAAAGCCGGTGGCGGGTGTGGAAAATGTGAAGACAGGCTTCGAGAAATATTGCGTGAAGCCGTTGGTAAAAAGGCCGAAGTAGTGAATCTGGATCCGCCGCCCAAGAGAATGACAACTCTACAAAAGATAAAGCAAATTGAAGAGGTTTTGGAAAGAGAGGTGCGCCCGGGGTTGAAAAAAGATGGTGGCGATATCGAACTCATTGATGTTGATGGTGACTTTGTTACTGTGTCCCTCCGCGGTGCCTGTAAGAGCTGCAAAAAATCGCAAACCACAATTAAGGAATATGTCGAAAAAAAATTAAGAGAACTGGTATTGGATAACCTTATAGTGGAGGAAGAAAGTCAATGACCAATGTAAGAGACGAAATTGTCTATATGGATAATAATGCCACTACAATGGTTGCCCCCGAGGTTGTCGAAGTCATGATACCGTATCTTGGCAATCTGTATGGGAATCCATCAAGCATGCACACCTTTGGAGGGTTGGTAGGACAGGACATTTCAGATGCACGGAGAAAGGTGGCAGATCTGATAGGGGCTACCCCTGAAGAGGTCATTTTTACCAGCTGCGGTACGGAAAGTGATTCAACCGCAATTTTATCGGCACTGAGGACATTTCCCGAAAAGAGACATATCATCACGACAAGGGTTGAACATCCTGCAGTAAAAAGTTTGTGCGAGAACCTCGAAATGGTGACGGGGCATAAATACAGAGTAACGCGGCTGAAGGTTGATGCAGAAGGAATGATTGATATAGATGAGTATGAGGCTGCATTAACAGAGGATACTGTAATTGCCAGTATTATGTGGGCAAATAACGAAACCGGCAATATATATCCTGTTGAAAAAATGGCGACAATGGCGAAGCAGAGAGGTATACTTTTTCATACTGACGCTGTACAGGCTGTTGGCAAGATTCCTCTGGATCTAAAAAATCTTGATATCGATTTTCTTTCTCTCTCCGGTCATAAACTGCATGGCCCGAAAGGGGTCGGAGTATTGTATATAAAAAGAGGAACGCATTTTGTACCTTTTTTACCAGGTGGGCATCAGGAACATGGCCGCAGAGGGGGCACTGAAAATGTTGCCTCTATCGTTGGTCTTGGTAAGGCCTGTGAACTCGCTGCTGCAAATATGGAGGAGGAAAATACGAGAGTGAAGCGACTTCGAGACAGGCTTGAAGAGGGTCTACTTTCAGGGGTTTCTCAATCCCGTTTAAACGGGCACAAGACGGATCGTCTTCCGAACACCACTAATATAAGCTTTGAGTTTGTTGAGGGTGAAGCTATACTTCTGCATATGAATCAACATAAAATTTGTGCTTCTTCAGGGTCCGCCTGTACTTCAGGTTCTCTGGAACCATCCCATGTGCTCAGGGCAATGGGAGTACCTTTTACAGCGGCCCATGGTTCGATACGATTTTCTCTCAGTACGTATAACAGTGAAGAGGAGATTGATTATGTTGTTGAGAAAATGCCCCCCATTATAGAACTATTAAGAAAAATGTCACCGTTTTGGAAAGGTAATTGAAATGAAAATTATTGACCCTTATTTTGAATTTCAGGATGACCTGGATCGATCATCTCTTGCAGTTCGCCTGGAGGCGTGCGGTCGAATCTGTTATAAAAGTGAGGACCAGATAACAGAAGATTCTGCCATACCTTTTGTCACAAAAATAGCAGCCCATGGACATAACTCGGTGCTTGAGACAGCAGCGGTTTCTTTTAAGTTGAAGTGTAACTCCGGTCATATATCTGAGCTTTTATCATGTCAGCCCAAATATTTAATAGTGGACAGTACAGAAAACGGTATGCTTGTTACCGGTTCAATACGATCTTTCAGGGAACTTTACGTTTCTCATCCGGGAAATCAGGTCGTCAATGATCTGGTAGCTGCACTTGCAGCCAAAGAGCCGTTTCTCTTCCAGGATATATTTGATAATGAAAAGGCCCTTGGGATAAATCCGGAGATCAATATAACAAAAATGAGCCTTAAGGAGGTCGAGGCACTCTCTGTGGATCTGCTGATGCGCCATAGATTTGTTGGTGTCAAGTTTATTGTAAACAGGGCGGTAACACATGAACTGGTGCGGCACAGACCCTGTTCATTCCTTCAAGAGAGTCAGCGTTATTGCAGATATAGTCAGGATAAATATGATGGTCAGGTGACCTTTATAAAACCGATGTTTTATAAGGAGGGGAGTGATGAGTACAAATTGTGGCTTGCATCTATGGAATACACCGAGAGCAGCTACCTGAGACTACTTGAAACATCTTCTCCGCAAGCGGCCAGGACAGTGCTGCCCAACTCCTGCAAAACAGAAATTATAGTTTACTGCAATTTGGCTGAATGGCAGCATATAATTAAACTTCGAACCTCACCGGCGGCGGAGCCATCAATGCGTGAAATAATGATTCCGCTGGCGGCAGAGATGAAAAAACGATATTCGATGATGTAGTCGTTTTCTGACCGATTCGGTATTCTTTTTTTAAAAAACCCTTCCTGCTTTGTAGTACATATTTAAGCTGGAAGGGTTTTTTTTTCCTGAAAAAAAGAGTTTTCAGGCGGAATATTGTGAATTGTTTCGTTAAGAGCTTAAATTTATATTAAAAAAATGCTATTGTAAACATTATGACGTTTCTGGGAATGGTTTCTCCCGCTCATCTTCAAAAGTATGGTGACTGTAAAATCTCTTCATACTGATGTTTGACTTAACTTCCAGGGTAATAAGTTATGGCCGTGCAAAGCACAAAAAATCTACGAAAATCATCAATGAAAAAAACCGTTAAGGACCAGTCCGGCGCGGGGAAGATTAAAATTGGTGAAATGCTCAGCAAGGCCGGTTACATAACTCCGAGCCAGCTTGAGGTAGCAAAAAAGACCTTACAGAAAAGTGGTGGTCGACTGGGATCTATACTCCTGCAACTCGACTACATTGACGCAACCACCGTCTTTACTTTTTTAAGCAGACAACATAATTACCCTGCAGTAGTTATTAAAAATGAGCCTCCTTCGTCTGACGTTATCAAACTGTTGACCTATGAGCAGGCTAAAGAATATATGGTGTTTCCTCTACGCATGGCAGGCAATACTCTGCAGGTAACTATGGCAGAACCGTCCGATGTGACAGCGGTTGAGGAACTTCAGAATCTTCTCAATAAAGAGCTTGCTGTCTGCGTATCCACCGAACAGGATATTGTTGAGGCATACCAAAAGTACTATGGCATTGATGAAGTAGAAGCTAAGTCCTTCTTCGGCGTGCAGGATGAAACTGAAGAAGAAATGAGCATAACCCATGTCGATGACTTTGGGTCTATTGTAGCTGAGGCTGCTGATGATTTTGAAATTGAAGGAGATGAAGACGAGGATATTGGAGACCAGTTTGCTGCATCAGATGCACCAATTATCAAACTCGTTAATGGTATTTTGATTAAGGCTGTTCAGGATGGAGTCTCTGATATTCACGTTGAACCATATGAGAAAAACATGCAGGTCAGGTATCGGAAAGATGGCTCTCTTTTTAAATCAATGAATTTGCCGTTGACCATTAAAAATGCCCTGGTTGCCAGAATGAAAATACTGGCAGGTCTTGATATAACAGAGAGACGGGTTCCCCAGGACGGTAGAATTAAAATGAGGATGGGCCGTAACAGATCGGTGGATTTTCGTGTGTCCTCCCTTCCTACTCTTTTTGGTGAGTCAGTTGTACTTCGTATCCTGGATAAAAACTCTCTCAATGTTGATCTAACCCAACTTGGTTTTGAGTTAAAAACTTTTGAGATGCTGAAGCGTTGCCTGACCAGGCCACAGGGATTACTTCTTGTAACAGGTCCCACTGGTTCAGGAAAAACAGTCACGCTTTATTCTGCCCTGAATTCTATGAATAGCGAGGATATTAAAATTCTCACGGCGGAAGATCCGGTAGAATTTAATTTCAAAGGTATTAATCAGGTCAATGTCAATACTGAAGTGGGGATGACATTTTCAGCTGCTCTAAAAGCTTTTCTGCGTCAAGATCCAGATATCATAATGGTTGGTGAGATAAGGGACATGGACACCGCGGAAATTGCAATTAAAGCTGCGATGACAGGACATCTTGTTTTTTCAACACTCCATACCAATGACAGTGCTGCCACCATAGGACGACTGGTTGATATCGGGATTCCTGCCTATATGCTTGCCTCTTCCGTCACCATGGTTTTGTCCCAGAGACTTGGTAGAAGACTTTGTCAAAGCTGTAAGAAGGCTGTTAAATATGACCCACAGGAACTGCTTTCCATGGGGTTCAGGGAGAATGAGGTTGACTCTGTCGACATCTATGGCCCGGGTGGGTGTTCAAAGTGTAATGGTTTAGGGTATAAAGGGAGGGTTGGTTTCTTTGAATTGATGGAAGTCACCGATGAGGTGTCCAAGGCGATCAGTGCAGAGGTACCTGAAGACCAGCTGAGAAAAATCGCTGTTCAGGAGGGTATGACGCCATTGCGTGACGCGGCCTTGCAGAAAGTACGAGAAGGCGTGACAAGCATTGAAGAGGCTTTGAGACGAACGGTTGCTCATAAGGAGAGCTTACCGGCTTATCTTGTAAATCCGGATCAGGAACAATACGAAGATGGAGATACAATCATCCGGGAAGGCAACACCGATATAGATTTTTTTAAACTCATCCGAGGTTCGCTCACAGTGATCAAAGGTGGAAAGAAGATTGCAGAGTTGACTGAACCTGGAGAATACTTTGGCGAGATGGCTTCTATAACCGGAGAGCACAGATCTGCCTCTATCATTTCCCAGGGGAGATGTACGGTAAAGAGGTTCCCAGGGGACAAGATAGATGAAATTATAGAAAAATATCCAGATGTTACAAATCATCTTTTTAAAACAATAACAGTTAGGTTACATAAATCTAATCAGATTATTGTAAAACTGGCAGGTGGGGCCAGAAGACCACCAGGAGCGCCGGCTGTACTTCAAAAGAGAGGGTAATCCTCCACCTCTTCGTCTATGGAAAAGTTCAGATCAAATGAAATCCATATCGTCTGTTTGCTCGACGGAAAACCAGGGCATGAAAAACAGACTCTTGGTATAATACAGGCACTTGAAAAAAAAGTTCCAGTAAAAGTGACAAAAATCAAAGTCACCAGACGATCTTCCTGGGAATTTGTTTATGGAATGATTTGTTTGAATCTGCCTTGCACTTGCTCGAACAAAACTGGAATTGTAAAGCCTGACCTCGTCATTGCCACAGGTAGTCGGACCCATCAGCAGGCTCTGTTGTACAAAAAAAAACATAAAATACCTGTAGTAACATGCATGGCACCAGATCGTATTTACAGATCCCGCTTCGATCTCTGTTTTGTCCCGGTCCATGATGGTTTTAAACAAAAAGGCAATATTGTGAACACTGTTGGCCCTCCAAATTGTTCTGTAAACAGGGGAGGGCATAAGGAAAAAAAAGGATTGATATTGCTGGGCGGGATCGATCAGAAAAGTCACAGATGGAATAGTGCTGATATAATAAAAAAGATTGAAGAAATCATAAAACATGGACCGGGAACTGACTGGCTGATATCCTCATCGCCAAGAACTCCGGATGACATGATTGCAATGCTCGAAAAACAGTCTCTCCGTCATACCAATGTTTCTTTTTTCAATTATGAAGATACTCAACCGGGATGGGTGGAACAGCAATATGACAACTCATCAGTTGTCTGGGTTACAGCAGACTCTGTATCAATGATGTTTGAAGCTCTGACGGCTGGGTGTAAAGTTGGTTTAATCCCTGTTGACTGGAAAAAAAAGAATACTAAATTTGAACGTAGTGTCTCCTTTTTAGTGGATAATGACTTTGTCCTTCCTTTCGATGCATGGGTCATGCAGAAGGGAATCTGGTCAGGACATGATGACCTTAATGAAGCACAGAGATGTGCTGATATTATAATTACACGATGGTGGCAAAAAAACTTGTAGTAGTACAACTTCTGCCGGAACTTGACGAAGGCGGGGTTGAGGGTGAAACGATTGATCTTGCAGTTTATCTTGCAAAGAACGGGCATAAATCAATTGTTATCTCTGGCGGTGGGCGCCTGGTACCACTGCTGGAGGAGAATGGGTGCACACATATTTTATGGCCATATATTGGCGCAAAATCTGTACGATGCCTCCAGTATATTTTAAAGCTTAAGCATTTTCTTCTTAAAGAAAATGTTGATATTCTTCACTTACGATCCCGTTTACCTGCCTGGATAGGTTATTTTGCCTGGAAACTTATCCCCGAAGAAAAAAGACCCCGCCTGATTACCACGTTTCATGGATTTTACTCAATCAACTTCTACTCTTCCATAATGACCAAGGGAGAAAAGGTTGCTGCAGTTTCAAAAACAATTAAAAATCATATTCTGGAAAACTATACAATCGACGAAAGCAAGATTTTTCTTGTTCACGGAGGATTTGATGAGGATGAGTTTTCTCCTGATAGAATTAGCGACGATCGCATCAAAGCCCTGAAGAAGGGTTGGAATATTTTTTCAGAGACTCGACCTGTTATTGTTTTGCCGGGGCGGTTGACTCTCTGGAAGGGGCAGGATGTGTTCATTGAGAGTCTTGCCCTTTTAAAAGATTTGGATTTTATAGCTCTCTGCATAGGTGACACCGAAGAAAATCCTTCGTTTACAAAAAAATTAAAGGATCAGATTGAACGTAATGATCTTACAGAAAAAGTGAGACTTGTAGGGCATTGTAGCGATATGGCTGCCGCTTTCAGCCTTGCCGATGTGGTGGTGTCAGCAAGTTCGACTCAGCCTGAAGCCTTTGGAAAGGTAGCAATAGAGGCAATGGCAATGAAAAAACCAGTCATAGCGACAGCCCATGGCGGTAGTCTGGAAACTGTTGTACACGGTGAAACAGGATGGCTGGTACCACCACGTGATGCACAAAATATGGCAACTGCTATTGCAGAGGCCATATCGGCACCTCAAATGGCAGAAAGATATGGGCAGCAGGGGTTTGACTGGGTGAACGAACACTTTACGGCCCTCAAGATGTGTGAGAAAACAGTTCAACTTTATCAGGAAGATTATAGTTTTAAACCGTATCAGAAAAATCGCAGCCAGATCACCGTGCTTCAGCTGCTACCTGAATTGGAGAGTGGAGGTGTTGAAAGAGGTACCCTTGAAATGGGTCGTCATCTAGTTCAAAATGGCCATCAGTCAATCGTAGTATCTGGCGGCGGGCGGCTGGTAGATCAATTAAGTAAAGATGGAAGCAACCATATCTCCAGGAATATCGGCTCAAAAAATCCTGGCGCTCTATTACATATTTTACCCATTAGACGTTTAATAAACAGAGAAAAAGTGGATATCCTCCATCTTCGTTCGAGGATGCCTGCCTGGATTGGGTATATTGCCTGGAAAAGTATTCCTAAAAAACGGAGGCCGGTTCTCGTAACGACCTTTCATGGTTTTTATTCTGTAAACGCATACAGTGGTATAATGGCGAAAGGTCAAGGTGTCATAGCTATTTCTGAGAGTATCAAAAAGCATATTCTTGAAAAATATGATCGTAAAAATAGTGTTCGACTTATCTTCCGTGGTGTAGATTCTGATTATTTTGATCCAGGCAAAGTTGATCCTTCTCGTAGAGAGAAATTAATACAATCATGGAAACTTGATGTAACAAAAAAGGTTCTCATGCTGCCCGGCAGGCTGACAAGGCTGAAAGGGCAGGAGATTTTCTTAAAAAGTCTCCTGCAGGTACGGAATTCTGACTATATTGCTGTTCTTGTAGGTGATACCTTGGATAATCCAGGATACACGGCCGAATTAAATGAATTTATAATTAAAAACGGTTTAACAGGTAAAGCTTCTCTTGTCGGGTATTGTGGTGATATGCCAGCGGCTTTCATGCTGGCTGATATTGTTTTATCTACATCTTCGTCAGAACCTGAAGCTTTTGGTAGAACGACTGTCGAGGCAATGGCTATGGGGAAGCCGGTAATCGCGACTGCCCACGGAGGTAGTCTTGAGACTGTAATACATAATGAAAACGGATGGCTGGTTGCGCCATCTGATGAAAAACAATTGGCCGCTGCTATTGATAAGGCTCTCAGTATGAATGGTGACGTATTGAATTCACTGGGCAACAACGGAAGAGTGAGGGTTAAAAAGAGATTTACATCACAGGCTATGTGTAAACAGACGGTGGACTATTACAGAGAATTGTTAGCCAATTGACCATATTTTAATTATTGTTTTTTGCTCACTTTTCTTTATCTTTAAGGTGGTTGTTTAGGAATTCACACTCCTGGGGGGATAAATCATATTTGAGCTCCACCAGTTGGAGTATTTCCCATCGCTTTTTTTCTGGAGAATTAAAGAGTAATTCTGAAAATTCTTTTAAGGCTTTTTTTATTTTATCGCCTGGTGGTTGAATTGAGTACTGTGTCACATTGTCACCCTGTTTTTAGTACCTTACTCCTGAAAGTCTGTCATAAAAAACAACAGATAAGTGAAGACTTCGAAACAGAAGGGGTTTTAAAATTATGAACATAAAATTCATCACCAAGGTACTTTTGCCGTCTTGCTTACCGTTGTTCCGGTGTTAGAGTAGGCCTGCTCGACGTTGATGGCCGTAGAATAATACCTGCAAGAGGTGGTATTGATATTGTTGTATGAAATTGGGACT
>DAOVUU010000186.1 GCA_030632405.1 Desulfobulbaceae bacterium
GCTCGTCTCAACCGCCTGTTCCCCGTCCGGGTTGACTATGTTACCGCCCTCGGCTGCGATAATTTCAGTGACAAAATGGTGGATTTCTGGGAGCGTGAAGGGGTTGGCAGTGAACTCGTCCTCCGTCAGAAAGGCGAGATGCCAGGACTCTTTTATATCCAACTCGACGAGAACGGCGAACGGCATTTCAGTTACTGGCGAAGTGATGCTGCAGCAAAAAAGACCTTTGAGTATAAAAAAAGTCAATCTATACTGGATCGCCTCGGTGGTTACACCGCCATTTATCTGAGTGGTATAAGTATTGCAATTCTTACCCCTGTGAGTCGTGAACGTCTTTTCAAACGGTTGGCTCAACTTGCTGCTTCGGGAACAAGGATTTATCTGGATTACAATTACAGACCTCATCTCTGGAAATCAAACGAGGAAAGCAGAGAGGTTTACAGCGCAATCCTTCCCTTCTGCAACACGATCTTTGTCGGCCTGGATGAACTGGCTTCCATTTATGGTGTATCATCTATAGCTGCTGGTCATCATTATTTCGCGGATAAAAATGTACACGAATCGGTGATCAGGGGAGGTGCAGAACCCTGCTCAATCCAGGTTGGAGAAGAAAATTTTGTCATTGCGGCGGAAAAAGTTACAAAGGTAGTAGACACCACAGCAGCCGGCGATTCCTTTAGCGCCGCATATCTGCTTGCCAGGAATTCAGGTTTTTCAGCTCCAAAAGCTGCTCAAATTGCTCATCGTATGGCAGCCTATGTTATTGGGCATAAAGGATCCATTGCCCCGATTGAAGCCATGCCCGATTTTGTTGATTTTCTTGATTAATTTTTTTAAAACTATACACTTTAGGAGCATATTATGGAATTAACTCTTGCAGGTAAGACAGCCTTTGTTACCGGAGGAAATATAGGAATTGGTCGTGCTGTAGCACTCTCTCTTGCCCGCTGTGGAGCAGATGTTGCGCTGACTTACTTCTCTCATTCGACAGAGGGTAAAGAGACGGTAAAGGCCATTGAAAAACTGGGCCGAAAGGCATTTGGCTACCAACTGGATGCAACAAACAGCAAACAGGTCAACGAAGTGGTAGAAGAGGTCGCCCAGAACCTCGGTGGTCATATCGATATTCTCATGAATAATGCAGGACATCTTGTCGGAAGAGCATCCATCACCGATATGACAGATGAGCATTGGTTCCAAACCATCAATGTCAATCTGTCTAGCACCTTCTTTTGCACACGGGCTGTTTTACCTTTCATGAATACTGGCTGGGGGCGTATTGTTAATATGTCCTCCCTGGCAGCCCGGAATGGAGGTGGAAACGGTGCTACAGCATATGCCGCATCAAAAGGAGCGATAATAGCTTTTACCCGGGGATTAAGTAAAGAAGTTGCAGATCAGGGGATAACCGTTAACGCTGTTGCCCCCGGACTTATACTGGAAACACCTTTTCACGAAACTTTCAACACCGAAGCTGGTATACAGGGAGCAATCGACAGTACTCCGCTGAAACGCGGAGGGACCCCTGATGATGTCGCTAATGCAATACTCTATTTTGCAACCGAGCTTGGATCGTTCATTACCGGTGAAATTATTGAAATTAACGGTGGTTTGTATTTTGCGTAAAAGAGAAAATAAAAATTACAGTTCCCTGTTATCCAAGTCCATTATTGAAAATAACTTTGAAGATGTTTGCTTTAGCAAGCCCCAAACTTTTTATCGCTTTTCTTTAGATCAAGAGGGAGATATGGAATGGTCATTGTTCTAATTGGTCCAATGGGCTGCGGTAAAACAACCATTGGAGAAATATTAGCAAAAAAACTGAGCTGGGATTTTTTCGATGGTGATGATTTTCACCCTGAAGAAAACAAATTAAAGATGGCCGAGGGTATTCCGCTGGATGATGCAGCCAGGGAACCCTGGCTGCATACGTTGCACCAGATCATTAAAAATCATTTGGCAGATAAAAAAGGTATGATTCTGGCCTGCTCTGCTTTAAAGAGAAAATATCGTGCAATGCTTGGTATAGATCAGGAACAGGTGTTCTCAGTTTTTCTAAAAGGTTCTTTTACATTGCTGAATGACAGAATCAGCGATCGATCTCACGAGTACATGTCAGCAAGTTTACTGCAAAGTCAGCTGGATACAATGGAAGAGCCAGAAAGAGGTTTAAGTGTTGATATTTCAGAAACGCCTGAACAGATCTGCCAGACAATTATTAATAAACTTTCAGTATCCTGAAAAACCAGCTTATTCTTCACATTTAATCCAGGAGATTTAATGCAAATTGCTAAATATTCATTAGGTACAGGTGATCGCTTTGGTCTCCAGGGCAAAGCACAATTAGCAGCCATCGAAAAGGCACGGAGAAGAGGCGTTGAACTGAGTATCGTCTGGAATAAATCCCATCGTGAACACTGCATCGTAGGGAGCAGTCCGCAGGACGTGCGAAATGAGGCAGACAAAGCAGTAAAAGACTTGAACTACCAGGGACAGTACTTTGTTGATGCTGACCATATCGGGATTGATAATGTGGACCTCTTTATGGACAGCAGCGATTTCTTTACCCTTGATGTAGCTGATTTCATCGGTAGAAAGAGTGATAAGAAAAGTCTCACTGCCTTTTTGGAAAAGCAAAGCAGATTCATTGGCAAGCTTACTATTCCCGGTATAAATCGACCACTGGAGGTGAGTAAAGAGGAACTGCAATCCATTGCTGAAAAATATCTTTACGCTGTTCAGGAAGCCGGGAAAATATATCGTTATATTAAAGAAAAAAGGAATGGCGAAGATTTTGTAACCGAAGTATCCATGGATGAGACAGCAAAACCACAGAGTCCTGTTGAAATGCTTTTCATACTGGCTGCCCTGGCAGATGAAAAAATTCCAGCGCAGACCATTGCCCCGAAGTTCTCTGGCCGCTTCAATAAAGGTGTTGATTACATTGGAGATGTGAACCAATTTCATCAGGAATTCGATGAAGATCTCTGCATTATACAATTTGCAGTAGAACATTTCGACCTGCCTTCCGACCTTAAACTCAGTGTCCATTCAGGGAGTGATAAGTTCTCAATTTACGGATCTATCCGTGAATTAATCAGGAGACACGATGCGGGAATCCATGTCAAAACAGCAGGCACTACATGGCTTGAAGAGCTGATTGGACTGGCCGAAGCTGGAGGAAAGGGGCTTGAGATTGCGAAACAGATTTATATCTCATCCTATGGGCGTTTCGATGAGCTCTGTGCTCCCTACGTCTCAGTTATCGATATTGATCGAAATGCACTGCCAACAGTTGCCGAGGTGACAAACTGGACCAGCCTCCAATTTGTTGATGCACTCCGGCATGATCAAGATTGCCCGGAGTATGATGTCAATCTCCGTCAATTGCTCCATGTGGGCTATAAAGTCGCGGCAGAAATGGGACAGACATATATGGATGCTCTCTATGAGAATGAGGATATTGTTGCAAAAAACGTTACTGAAAACCTGTTTGATCGCCATATAAAGCCATTGTTTCTATAGATTTATTTCTGACTATAGCGAAACATCTCTTTTCCAGGGAATGAAGTCATCCTGCCCCAGATTTACTGCTTTTGTACGATAGGTACCACTCGCGGTTTGTACACAGAGAGTCAGCAACTCTTTGGCCAGAGTTTTTATTGTTTTTTTACCGGAAATGACTGGGCCGGCATCAAAATCAATCATATGGGCAAGTCGCTCGGCAATTGCAGAATTACTGGAGACTTTGATTACTGGGACAACCGGATTACCGGTTGGAGTACCAAGACCTGTTGAGAATATGATCAGGTTTGCACCTGATCCTGCCAGAGCCGTAGTTGATTCTACATCGTTACCAGGGGTACAGAGGAGATTAAGGCCCTTTTGGGTCAAAGGCTCTGGATAGTCCAGCACGTCAACAATTGGCGCTGTCCCTCCTTTTTTTGCAGCACCGGCCGATTTCATGGCATCTGTTATCAGACCGTCTTTGATATTTCCAGGTGAAGGATTCATATCAAAATCCACCCCGACCAATTGCACCTGCTCACGATACGTGTTTATCAACTCCAGAAAGCGATCTGCTTTCCCCGGGGTAATGCAGCGAGCCGTCAGTTCATTCTCAACCCCGCAAAGTTCTGGGAATTCAGACAGCATAGCACTTGCACCGGAACCAATGAGATGATCAACGGTTCTGCCAATGACCGGGTTTGCTGAAATCCCGGAAAAACCATCTGAACCGCCGCATTCAACACCGACAACCAGTTCGTTTACCGGTACAGGTTCACGTCTAACCTTATTGGCCTCCTGCAGGCCGAGCAAAGTTTTCTGAATAACGACTTCTGTCATATCTTGTGGCCCACGCCACAATTGCCTGTCAAAAAACAAAATCGGCTTCCTGCACCCTGGATCTCGCAATTCAATTTCTTTTTTTAGCAGGGAAACTTCTGCGTTTTGACAGCCGAGGCTGATAACAGTGGCCCCAGCCACATTAGGATGGGTAATATAGCCTGCAAGAAGACCGCACAGCAACTTTGCGTCACCGCGTGTACCACCGCATCCAGCGCTATGGGTTAAAAACTTGAGACCATCTACATTGGGAAAAACAGGGGATGTATAATGTTCGTCTATGGGTTCTGCGATAATTGGGTGATCTTGGTGGATTGAGCCGGATTGCATCTGCCGGACCAGCTCACAGGTAAAAACTTCATACCGTGACGCTTTTTTAAAACCAAGGGCTTGTGGCAGAATGTCTTTAAGGGACAGTAGTTCCTGGTTCGAGCAGAAAACAAGGGGAACGAAAATCCAATAATTGGCAGTGCCTACCCCGCCATTACTGCGTCTAAATCCCATGAATTCCTGTGGAACAGTCCCTGCCGGCTCTGGAGGAATCCATTTATATTGTTTTTTTTCTTCTGCATAGGCTGTGGTAGCATGACGCAGATTTTGGGTAGTAATCAACTCACCTGCCTGAATAAAACGGGTCGCAACACCAACCGTCACTCCGTACATGAACGCGTTATCACCACTATTGAGGTCACAGAGCGCAAATTTATGTTTTTTGGGTATATCCTGTTTGAGTTTAACTGAATTGGTGCCAATCGCTACAGTTGTACCGTTATCGAGTGACTGCAGGGCAACAATAAGATTGTCCTGCTCATCGATTTGCAGGAAGGAATGTTTATTCATGAATTTTTTTCCCTCTTCGGCTGTTGCCCTTCGGCTAAGCTGCTGGCTCCAAAACCGGTAATCTTTCTTTCAGAACACACTAAAATTCAACCATGGCTTTAATTACCCTGGCCTCAGGACTCGTCCACTGCTGAAAATGATCAATCAGGTTTTCGAACCTGCAGCGGTGGGTGATAAGCGGATTCGTAACTACATGCCCTTTTTCCATGCATTCCATAACCCACAAAAAATCTTCCCGACAAGCATTTCGACTACTTAAAAGAGTGGTTTCCCGTTTATGAAATTCCGGATCCGGGAAGCAGATATCAGCCATAACCAAACTGACCAAAACATATTTGCCTCCATGAGCCAGGTAAAGAAAATTATCCATCATTGATTTTTGACTGCCGGTGGCATCAAAAATTACTGTAGGGAAATTTCCATCAGTGAGTTCATTAAGCCGTTCTTTGATATCCACTACTCCAGCCTGGATGGTGTGATCAATGTCAATATGCTTTGCGGCAAAGGCCAGACGTTCTTCAGAAACGTCAAGCACAATCACAGAGCCTCCTGCGATCCGGGCAAACTGCATCAACCCCAGACCGATGGGGCCTGCCCCGACTACCAGAATCTTTTCACTTTTTTGGATTTCTGCTCGACGAACGGCATGA
>DAOVUU010000348.1 GCA_030632405.1 Desulfobulbaceae bacterium
TACACAGGGGAACAATCTCTTATCCTCCCGCTCCAGGGATTTATCTTTTTCGGCACGGCGAACAGTCTCTATGAACAGGTTAAGGCTATGGTGGCAACAGATGCTAAAAAGATTCAATTCGTTACCATGGATATGAACCTGGTTCAGGGTATAGACTCATCTGCTGTTAAGAGTCTGGATAAACTGATGCTTCACCTTGAAAAGAAAGAAATCAAGCTGTTCCTTGTCAATTTATCTCCCAGAGTCGCGGATCTTTTAGAGGTGAATGGATTTACCCATGAGAATCACGAATCTTTGAACACCCTCCGCAGTCTTGACGAAGCTCTTGAACAGTGTGAAGACAGTGTGATCCTGGGCGAAAAACAGAGGATTCAGCTATCACAGGTTGGAGGGGAGGATGCCGATAATAAGCTGTTTCAGGCGGTATATAATGACATGATGGCAGCCCTTGATGTTCAGGTACTGTTTGAGACAGTTGTGGAAAAGACTGAGCAATACCTGGAAAAACTCACGGTAAGTGAGGGCGACTTTTTATTTACTCAAGGGGAGGAAAGTTCAGATTTGTTTTTAATAAGCCGTGGGCAGGTAGCATTGCTCAAAAATGAGGGTGACGGCCGGAAAAGCAGACTCAGAACGCTTGGGCCATGGTCCATAACCGGCGAACTCGGCTCATTTTTAGGGTATCACTCCTCCTATGATGCGGTGGTAGTGAAAGAAGGCGTTGTTTATAAGTTATCATCTGTAAATCGAGAGAAACTTGAAACAGAAGATCCAACACTCACAGCGGATCTCCACAAGCTTGTTATACAGATGCTGGGAGGGCAGCTGCTTAAAACATCCCGGGTTGCAGATGCCTGATATGTAGAGAAATTGCTATACGATTAGTGGTGTGCCAACCTTGGAATACCGCTTTAGATCGACGTGACGGTAGTCATGTTAAAGAGAGTAGTTTTATAAATAATAGTATTAGATCAAAGGAGATCACAGATAATGACTAGAGAAGAAATAATGGAAATAATTGAAGAAAAAAATATCAGATTTTTTCGCCTTCAGTTTGTGGATATACTGGGTTTTATGAAAAATGTTGCTATACCCAAGAGCCAGATTGGTAAGGCCCTGGACGGAGATATGATGTTTGACGGTTCTTCAATTGACGGCTTTGTCCGTATCCATGAATCTGATATGTATCTTAAACCGGACTTTGACACCTTTACAGTTCTTCCCTGGAGAAACAAGGATGGTGTATCCGCTGCACGTATCATCTGCGACGTATATAAGTCAGACGGAACTCCTTTTGAGGGATGCCCCCGGGTAAATCTCAAGCGTGTACTGGCCGAGGCAAAAGAGCTGGGTTACACTATGAAAGTGGGGACCGAGGCGGAATTCTTCCTGTTTGAAAGAGATGAAAAGGGTGCACCTACAACCATCACCAACGATGTAGCCGGCTATTTTTCACTTGACCCTGAAGATATGGCTACTAACTGTCGCCGTGAAATTATTGAGATGCTGGAACAGATGGGATTTGAGATTGAGGCGTCCCATCATGAGGTTGCCGAAGGTCAGCATGAGATTAATTTTAAATATGCTGATGCCCTGGAGGCGGCAGATAATACCGTAACATTCAAATGGGTGGTAAAATCAATTGCCGGAAAATACAATCTGCACGCAACCTTCATGCCAAAGCCGATTTTCGGAGTAAATGGATCCGGTATGCATACCAATCAGTCTCTTTTTAATCTTGACGGCAGCAATGCGTTTTTGGACGAGAGTGACAAACTGCAGCTTTCAAAGGTGGCCTACTCATATATTGCCGGCGCCCTGAAAAATTCACGTGGTTTTTCCTCAGTAACCAATCCGCTTGTCAATTCGTATAAACGTCTTGTTCCCGGCTATGAGGCACCCGTGTATGCCGCATGGTCCGCCTCCAACCGATCTGCTCTGATCCGGATCCCCGCTGCCCGAGGTCTTGCCACCCGGACCGAGATTCGTTGTCCCGACCCTGCCGCCAATCCCTATCTGGCATTTGCTATGATGTTGAATTCAGGCCTTGATGGTGTGAAGAATAATCTTACTCCTCCACCTGAAGTTACAAGGGATATCTTTGAGATGACTGCAGCTGAAATGGAAGCAGAAAACATAAGTGTAATGCCTGGAAATCTGATTGAAGCCATCGAGGAGTTAAAGGCCAGCCCCATAGCTAAAGATACTCTTGGAGACCATATCTTCGAGAAATATATTGAAGCAAAGGAGAGGGAATGGGATAGTTTTAGAACTGCGGTTACCGATTGGGAAGTTAAAGAGTATCTCACTCCTTACTAATTAGTTTTTGCAGAAATCTGCTTTGTAGTCTGCCCGCATGCTTACGATGTGCAGCGGCAGAGAAGCCGTCTGGCCTGACTCGCAGGTCGGCGGCTTTGTGATCTATGCCAGAGACCTGCCTGATATGCCCCCTCGTGCCGATCCATGCCGAGGTTGCTGCGGGGTTTTTGTTGCTTCCAGACTTCCTCTCCACAAACGCTTCACTATTAGTCCAATCACTGTTGAGATATATTTTAGAGAAAAAACAAGCCCCCGTTACACAGAGGTCAATAATACTGATATGGGGGTGCCCCCCCCTGAGTCGTTCTTTTGACGCAGATTGTAAATTAATAGCTTGAAAGAAAGTAATGATTGAAAATATTTTGTTTGACCTGGACGGAACTCTCACCGATCCAAAGGTGGGGATAACCCGCTGTATTCAATTTTCTCTTGAACATTTCGATGTAGATATACCACCGATGAATCAGCTCACCTGGTGTATCGGTCCGCCTCTCAAAGAATCTTTCTCACAATTACTGCACACGACCGATGAGAGCGTACTTGACCAGGCTCTATCCCTCTATCAAAAGCGGTTCTCTGAAACAGGTATGTTCGAAAATCTTGTTTATCCAGAGGTTTCCCCGTCCCTTCAAAAAATCAATGAGGCAGGATTCCAGGTTTTTCTTGCCACCGCCAAACCTCAGGTTTTTGCCAGACAGATACTTGATCATTTTAATCTCTCCCAATTCTTCACCTCTATTTATGGGAGTGAACTCAATGGCCGCTTTTCTGATAAAGGTGAACTGGTAGCTCATATTCTTGAATCTGAGAACCTTGACCCAAAAGTATCCCTGATTGTCGGTGACCGGATTCATGATATCGACGGCGGGAAGAAGAATGGGATCATGACAGCTGCTGTAAGCTATGGTTATGGCACTCAAAAAGAAATTGATTCATCACAACCGGATATTCTCTTTGATGCATTTTCAGATCTGTTAACTTTTCTCAAAATAACAGAAACATCCAATCAGCAATGTAATTGATGAAGTTTTTTCGAAGTCTTCGCCATCTACGACCTCATCAGTTAACAAATTGAGTACAATAAAGAGCGATATCCGGAAAAATAATGAGCAACACGATCATTACTGCAATCATGAGAACAAATGGAATTGCACCAACCATGACATCAACTATTGACCCCCTCTGTCTTACCCCCTGGACCACATAGAGATTGAGCCCTACGGGCGGAGTTATTAGTGCCATTTCAATCAACAGGATAAGTAATATCCCAAACCAGATGGGGTCATAACCAAGATTGATCAGGATCGGAGCAACAATTGGAACGGTAATAACCATAAGAGAGAGAGTTTCGACAAAAAATCCGAGGACGACATACAGCGCA
>DAOVUU010000260.1 GCA_030632405.1 Desulfobulbaceae bacterium
AGAAAGCAGGGCCGCCGTGAAGAGGAAAGAAGCAACGACTAATAACAACAGGGTCTTTCTCATTTTTCTATTTCTCCCACATATCAGCATGGTTCCCTGCTCAAAAAATATAACAGAGAAACTAAATATTCTATAGACTAAGAGTTGATGGCGTCGTAAAAACTCTTCATTTACTTAGCCATCCAGATTTTTACTTTTTACGAGATTGTCAAGAGTTGATATAAAAAATGTTTGGAATTGCCCCGGTTTCAGGCCGGAGTACCCAAACAATGGTTTCTGGAGAGTGAAGCAACTTGAACACCCTGCTCTCCGGGTCGGCCAGATTTCCAAAAACCCGAACATCAGCAGGACAGGCCTCAGAACACGCTGTCGTTGTCTCACCCTTGGAAAGACGGGTATCCAGACAGAAATTACACTTATCTACAGCCCTGGTTTCCTCTTTAAAATAGCGGGCATTATATGGGCAGGCAGCCATACAGGTTTTACACCCTATACAGCGACTCGGCTCCATGACTACAATTCCGGTCTTTTTATCCTTCCATGTTGCAGTAGTCGGACAGACCCTCACACAGGGTGGCTTATTGCAGTGATTACAGAGCACCGGTACAAACAGCGTTTCAAATCCGCCAGTACCAAGGGCACGACGTTTTTCAAGAATTGTCGTCCGAAACCCGTAAGTTGGGACGTGATTGGTTTTCACACATGCATCTTTGCAACGTTCACAGTCGATGCATAGATGCTCTCTGATCACCATGCTGTAATGGGGATTGTAGGGGTATTTACCGACCGGTGGAACAACAGTAGCTGCCTGTGCGGTCTTAACAGAGGACAGAGAAAGTACACTGCCTCCGAGGTAGACTCCAGTTACAGCCAACCCCATTTTTAAAAAATTTCGTCTCTCAGTGGATGGTAAAGCGTTTATGTCCTCACTTTCCAACTGTGCCAACTCATCTATTTTCATTCTCAAACCTCTTTTTTTCGACTTCTCTTTTCTTCAGTACAAAAAAGAATACTTACCCTTGTAAAAAATTATGTTCACGTGTATTTGCTCAGACGAGAGTGAGCGGAACAGCATCAGGAGGCCGTTCGCTGTTTTGTACGATTCAGTTCCAATTGATTAGCGCCCTATGTATATGGACGAAACCGAGAGAAAAAACAACAAAAAAAACAAACCTAACTAACATAACCCTCTTCAAAACAAGCATAAATACAACCACATACCACACATGTCCATTTATGTGCATTTGTTCATATTTTCTTTACATTAACTTATGGTCACTCCAAGTACCATTCTTTCGACTTTTTTTCAAGGTCCCCCAGGATTATCTGTGCAGACACAAGGCTATAGACATTTCACCATAATTGTTTACTATCTAATTGAAGTGATGCTGGCCGGTGGCTTCCCTGAGATACATTTGCAGGAACAGCAGAAAATAAAAATTGATAACCGATATACAGCTCTACTCGTTCCTCTATAGATCAGCTCTTTAGGAAAACAAACCTGGACAGGCAAATAACATTGGCAATAAAAAACGACCAGAAGAGGAGAAAAAAGCAAAACAGATCTGCACCTCCTGTTACTGAAAGATCTCTTTTTTTCTGGGCTTTCAGGGGAAACCTCAAACTCCAGATCATCCTCTTTGCGATCATCATCTTTATTGTTTTCAGTCGAGTTATTCCTCTGGAGATGCAGAAAAGAATAGTCAACGATGCCATTGCACTTCGCAATTTGTCCAGCCTGATACTCTATTGTGGAATTTATCTCCTTGCCGTAACAACCACAAGTATACTTAAGCTCGCAATCAACTATCTCCAGGCCCTCATTGGAGAACGTGCAATGGTTGCCATGCGCAAGGATCTCTACCATCACATCCTTACTATGCCGTTGGGCTTTTTCCGTACTACTCAACCAGGTATGGTTGTCTCGTCGCTCATGACAGAATTAAGCGCAGCAGGAACCTTTGCCGGTCAGGCATTCGCCATACCTGTAACCAATATCCTCACCCTTCTCGCTTTTGCAGGGTACCTGTTTTCACTTCATCCAAAGCTTGCAGGGGCCACTCTGCTTATCTATCCTGTAGCCGTTTTTGTCGTCCCTCTCCTGCAGAAAAAAGCCAATAAAGCAAACAAAAGAAGAGTAGATCTCTCCAGGGAAACCTCAAACCAGATAGCCGAATCAATCTCTGGAATCCATGAAATACAGGTACATGGAGCCTATGAACAGGAAAATCGTAAATTTGATACCCTTGTAGAAAAACTGAAAAAAACACGTATCCGCTGGTCCCTTTTTCGCTTCGGAATTAAAACAACCAATAATTATTTTGTCAGCCTGGGTCCCTTTGTCGTTTTTCTTTTTGGCGGGTACCTTGTAATGCACGGTGAACTTGAACTGGGGGCCATGGTGGCCTTTCTCTCAGCCCAGGAAAAACTCTATGACCCATGGAAAGAGCTGATAGAGTTTTATCAAACCTACCAGGATGCCTCAATTCGCTACACCCGCACCATGGAGTATTTTGATACACCTCCAGAATTTCCTCTGGAAATTCCTGTTACACCAACGAAAGTGTTCAACAATGAAATCGAGGTCACAAACCTCGTTTTTGAGACATCAGACGGCCACAGGCTTTTGAAAGGAATCAGTTTCTCTCTTGCCGCAGGCGAGCATCTTGCGGTTGTCGGATTTTCCGGCAGCGGTAAAAGTACCCTTGTACAGTGCATCGGCAAAATGTACCAATATACAAGAGGGTCCATTACCATTGGTGGTCAAGAGGTCTCATCTCTCAGCAAGTCCGAGATCATTGAAAACATAGGTTATATCTCTCAAAATCCGTTTATTTTCACCGGTTCAATTAAAGAAAACCTCCTCTATGCCCATCAGGCGGCCCTCCCTTCGACAACAACGACCCAGGACAATGTTTTTCTCAACGAAGACGAAGAGCCGGATCTTGACAGGATGATCCTGGTTCTCCAGCAGGCAGGTCTCTTTGTCGATGTCATGCGGTTTGGTCTCGACAGTTTTATCAATCTCGATGATCAAAAAATGATTGATACAATTATCCGTATTCGAAAGATGTTCAGAGACAATTTTGGCGAGGATCTGCATGACTATGTGGAATTTTTCGACCTGCAAACATACCATTTCAATTCAAGCCTTGCAGAAAATATTACTTTTGGAACCGCAACAAATAAAGAATTTGGTTACCAAATCCTGTCTGATAATAAAAATTTCCGAGATTTTCTTAAGATTACAGAATTACTTCAACCACTCTTAAAACTCGGCGTTGAACTGGCCGAACAGGCTGTCGATATTCTCGGTGGTATAGAAACTGTGGATATCTTTTTCGAAAACAGTCCTGTCCCGGCAGACCAGCTTGAGGATTGCCGGAATGTATTGAATCACCTCAAGAAAAAAAAGAGGCCATCCTCTCTTCCGGAAAAAGAGCAGGTTTTTCTCCTTACCCTGGCTCTCAATTTTACTCCGGCGGTCCATACAATGACACCATTACGGGGCGATTTAAAATCGTTGGTTCTCTCAGCCAGGGATAAATTTCCTCCATGGTGTGAAAAGGTAGCCCCCGGACTGTTTCTCTTTTACGAAGAAGAAAAGTATATCCATGATCAATCCATCCTCAACAACATCCTCTTTGGTAAAACAAAATCTGACCTGGCCCATGTCCAGGAGAAAATCAACCAGGCTGTTTTTCATATGCTTATCGAAGAAGAATGTCTGGAGCAAATAGCCTCAATTGGCATGCATTTTCAAGTTGGCAGTACGGGAGACCGATTATCCGGGGGTCAGAGACAAAAACTGGCCATTGCCAGAGTACTCTTCAAACAGCCAAGTATCATCATTATGGATGAGGCAACCTCAGCCCTTGACAACAAATCACAAACCAGAATTCAACGACTCATGGAAACGAGATGGAAGCAGAAACGAACAGTTATTGCTGTCATCCACCGATTAGACACTATTCAAACTTTTGATAAAATAGCCGTCATGAAAACCGGAAAACTCGTTGAATGGGGAACCTATCCTGAACTTATTGATAAAAGAGGCATACTTTATGAGCTCATTTACGGAAAAAAATGATTATGTTCCTGAGATGCAACAAAATATAGCACTTCTAAAAGAAATACCTTTTTTTTCCACTTTACCTGTTAAAGTGTTAAAGTTAATTGCTTTTGTTGCTGTGAGAGGGAGTTTTCCAGCCGGAGACCTTCTCTACGAAGAAGGTGACGACCCTGACAGAGCCTACCTGGTCCTCGACGGCAGTCTAGTACTTACAACCCAGGGGGAAAAAGGGGATAAAACAGTCATTCAACGATTCACCGAGGGTGATTTTTTTGGTTCTCTTTCTCTCTTTGGCTGCATGCCGGCACTCTTTAATCTAACGGCTGAGACAAAGACAACTGTACTGACAATTGATCGAACACAATTTTCAAAAATCCTCACCCAATTTCCTGAAATCCAGGCCATCTCCCTTAAGGTAATATTCAAGGAAATACACCGGTGGGAGAGGACAAACATCTCTGAAGCAAACCCCTGCTGTTCCTCAAGAATGGGAATAACAGCCCTGTAGCATATGGAATTTCATTTTCAAATAAAAAACAGATGTTCAGAGCTTGCAACTCTGCACACCACTCTTGTAAGCCTTGGAAAGAAATGGTCTCTCTCCAGCAAGACAGTTCTGGAATTAAACC
>DAOVUU010000148.1 GCA_030632405.1 Desulfobulbaceae bacterium
GAATGAACTACCCCGCAGCAAGCTACGGGGTATCAAAAAGCGTTAACTGCTCGCGATGCAATTGTTGATACTCTTTTTCTCGACCTTGATTTTTAACATAGCTTGATATCGTTTTCTCGTTGCCATGCTGGCCTACGGTATTGACAAAATAGCCCTTTGTCCAAAATTCACCGCCCCATAGTTGCTTCTTAACCGTTGGGACACGTTTGAATATTTCACGAGCCGTAAGACTTTTCACAATCCGCACTACCTGCGTGGGACTATACATTGGAACTGACTGCACCAGAAAATGAACGTGATCTTTATCAGTACCTATTTCTATAAATTGGATCTCATACCTTTGAGCGATCTCAAGACAGATTTCTTTTAGACAGTCATCAACCTCTTGAGAAAAAACAACTCGGCGGTATTTTGCAGGACAAACCAAATGGTACAACAGTACAGAAACATTATGACTTTTGTAAATATACTCACTCATGTCGCCAATATTTCATATTGACGATAACGAAGCAAGCTTCGGGGAATTAGACCCGATCAAAGATTATTAAGTCTTTTCTATCTGTAGCCGTCCATTTTGTGGACGGCTACCTTAAATCACCTCAACTTCCCCCTGCCCTTAAAGTCACATAATTCCCTTGTCAAACCGCACCAAAACATATACATTCCAAAATCATTAACACTATCAAATTATCCATAGCCAACAAATCATTCCAGATCTCCCAGAAAAGGATCAACTCTTAATAAAAACGGTATTGAAAGTTTTGATACTTTCATCCCTCACCCTCTACATCCTTGGCTGCGTACCAAGAGTACACACATTGGCTCCGGGAGTGACCGGCCATGTTGTTGAAATTGAAACGGGTATGCAGATTAAGGGTGTGACTGTTCTGGAAAAACCTACAAATAAACAAGGGTATTTTGTCATTCCCGCGAAAACAAAATTGGGAATAACTATCATCGGTATTGGTGGCCACTATCCGGTTGAAACTTATTTTGATGTCAGCGCCCCCGGCTATCAGACACGGCTTTGTGCCTGCACCACCATAACTCCCAACTCGCTCTGTGAAGATGTTGTTATCCCTTTAGAAAGGGGCTCTCAAAATGGTACAGGAAAAAAACTTCACATCGGCGCTGGAAGTGATGGAGATCCGGTTGGGAATGGCGCCTACTGTACGCCACTCGCTGAAGAAGTTTCCTGGAGAATAAGCACCACTCAAACAGATAAGAGTGCAACGATCAGCCCCCTCGAAGAGGCTGCTCAAAATGGCTCAGCTACGGCTCTCTATGATCTCGGGATACTTTATATTAACGGAACCGGTATAGAGAAAGATGTTGATCTTGGTCGTTACTTTATCCGGAGGGCGGCAGAAGCAGAGAATCGGGATGCTGCCGATTTCTATTTTGCCGCAGCCCGCCAGGGGGATACAGAAGCGCAAGTATTTGCCGGCGATATGCTCTCGATCGGATTGGGGGTTGAACAGAATATTCCCGAATCGATTAACTGGTATATGGAGGCAGCAGAACAAAATGACACGGTCGGAATGCTGCGTCTGGCTGAGATTTACTCGGCAGGTGAGGTTGTACCGACAGATAAGAAGAAATCACTGTCCTGGTACCACAAAGCCACCGAAACGGGTTCGGTAGAAGCGATGTTTGAGCTGGCAGAACAGTACCGCTACGGACTTATGACACCATCAATCGATCTTAAGCAGGCAATCCACTGGTATGTTAAAGCAGCAGAGGCCGGATCAGAACGGGCATACGATTTTTTGCTTGAAACCATTGAAGCGAAAGAGATATCTGCGACAGAAAAACACGAGGCTCTTGAATGGCAAACAAAACGCAAACAATAGGAAGGTCAGATGTTTATTAAATTTCTTTTCCTCAGCATCCTCCTGTTACCAGCAGTCGGTTGCAGCCAGGTCGTTGGCGGGACATGCACCTTTGAAACCCTTTACGGGACAGCCCGGATTGGTGAGCTTCGAGACGACAAAGTATTTGCCCACTTCAATCCCGGCAAACAAAGTTTCTCCAACATCAAAGTGCCATTTACCCCACAGATTAATTTTTCAGTCACAGCTCCTTTTTCTGGTGAAACTGGAACCGTTTATCCAGCACAACTGGCTGTCATCACCAAAGGGAATTGCACCCCCTACCGTTTTGTTCTGCTAGAGGATGAGAGTTTCAGCCAAGGTATTTTCCTTCCCTTTGAACGCGAGGGAAATATTTCTGGAGATGGCAAACAGCAGCTCAGTCAAGTTGCAGCAATCTTTAAAAAACTAGCTCCCCACTGGCCACAACTGATGCTAAATATCTGCGGGCAAACTCAACGGGAAGGCTCAGAAGAGTACAATCTGAGTATAGGTGGGCGCTATGCACACATGGTCGCAGAGCAACTGGAACAAGCAGGTGTCCCCAGCACCCAGATCAGAATAAAATCTTCCGGAGAACACCCCTGCCCTCACAGCACAATTTTTGCCGATGAAGTTAAAAATGGGGTATGGCTTAACTTCTTGCTAACTGGCCAAGACCTGCCAGCCACAGCAATCAGGTGACCCTATGCGCAAATTGGTGTTGTTGAATATCTTGTTGTTCCTCAGTTTTCTTGTTGCGTGTGGGAAAGTTTCTGTACCACCAGAACCTGTCTTTATGGAACCAGTACCTATCCCAATTGCTATTGATCACCATGAGCCAATGACAGGTGGTGATGAGGATAAGCATGGTTGCTTTGCATCGGCAGGTTATACATGGTGTGAATACACCAGCAGCTGTGAACGTTATTGGGAACTTGCGCAGGACAATGAATTTGAGAATACGGCTGATGGTTTTATTGAATATTGTGGTCAGTAGAACAATGCAGTATTTGAAATTATGTAGGACTCTCCAAGAAGATATCACCAGCACATCAAAATCTTAAGGCGATTGAATAAAATCTTAAAAGTACTGGAAGATGATCCTTGAATACAGAAGAGCACCCACTCAAAAAGCAGAAAGTAATCTATAAACGATGAAACAAATTCATTACGTCCTGAGTATTTTCATTTTTTTGTTGTTGATGGTCACACCAGCAACTGCGGCCACTGATCCTCAAATCACCGGGCATAAAACCGGATACATAACCGTTGATAAATCCTTCAACTATCGGACAACCCTTCTTGATGAATCTTTAAAAGCAGCAGACAACCCTGAATCTAAAGTTCTTCAGCTTGGCTATCGTGTCGATCTTGACTATGTTTTCAAATGGAAGCTGTCGATCCTGATGGGCGAGCCAGTCGTCATCGGTTGGCTAGCCTACAAGCCGACAAACATCTCCCCATATGATTCGGCACTTTTTTTCGAGATCTTCCAAAACAAAAATTTGTTTAAAAAAATCCGCGTTTCTGAATTCAAGATGAAGGTACACATGTTTGTGAAACCAACTGGAATGAGAGCGCACGACAAAGGTGCCGGTCTCGTCATTGATGCCGGTTCTGCCAGTACCCCCTACTTGGGACATTCATCCAGAGAACTGCTGGAAAAAGGAGACCTATTCTCTGATTTTTCCAGTTTCAACGTTCCCGGAAGTCCCAACTGGGACGAACTATTTACCAATATCGACAACAAACAACAGGCAAAAAAATATTTTATCGATCTGGATTCTGCCGCAAAAAAAAGAGATCGATATTACGCATCATATTACAACCATGAAATTTTCAAAGTTGAGGTCGATACCGGTGCGGTTGACAAACAGATATACAACTATCTGCAAAAACTGGAAAAAGAAATCCGGGAACAACAAGACAAAAAAAGCAAAGAAACAAAGGACAGGCAGACCGATGAACTCGAAGCGGCCCTCGCGGAAACGGAGTCCGGCGAAATTGGCGAGAATGATCTCCTATCCGATGAGACCGCAGGCGGAGCAAAATCCTTTGAAGACCTGCTGGAGGAGACAGAAAAAATCAAACTGACCATCAAAGCAATACCACGCACCACGAATACAAATGTCATCACAATCAGCGGCCGAGTAGAAAATGTTTCATCAATCGACAGCTCTGAAATCGTCTTCCAAGTCAACGGTCTGGAACAGCCAGTCTACCTTGCCAATGACGGTTCTTTCAGTAACAAAGTGGTGCTGTTCAACGGGGAAAACCAGATAGATATCAACTACAGCAGTGCCGCAAAAAATGAAAGAAAGACGATTTATGTTAAAAGTACGACTCCACCGGTCAAAGCCAGATTCACCCTGACCTGGGACAGCGGCAGTTCCGACATGGATCTTCACGTTTATGGCCCCAACGGGGATCATTGCTCATACGGCAACAAAACCACGACCAACATGAGACTGGATGTCGACAACACCTCTGGCTACGGCCCCGAAAATATCTCCGTCAAACTGAATCAGCACCCCGGTACCTATAAAGTTTACGTGAAGCACTACGGGGGACGCTCTGGCAATGTCACCCTGTATGTTTATCTGGACAACCGACTGGTCGCAACAGAACGATCCCATCTCTCAGGAAAAACGAGATGGCACGCATATGACCTGGAAATAAACTGAGGAGAAACTCGTGAATAAACGACTGATCATGGCAGGACTCATTATCGCCCTTTTTTTCTGCACCCCAAACCTTTTTGCCCTTTCACCCGAAATCCGCTTCGACATGTTGAAAACCAAGCTGGCGCAGCAGCTTAAGTCACAGGAGTTTAGTGGAGCCCTCGAAACGATGGACGAGATCAAAGCCCTGGGGATCCCCCTCCCATCATCACTTGACTACTTTGAGGGCAAAGCTCTGTTCGAATCGGGGCAGAAGTATGACGCCTATATAAAGCTGGAAAATTATGTCGAACAAAACGGCAAAAGTGCCAAGTACTATAATCAAGCCATCGCCTATCTGGTCAAAGCAGAAGATACTTACAACGCAGAAAACAAAAAGAGGGAGAAGGAACGGATAGCCCGTGAAATAGCCACAGAAGAGGCACGGATTGCCAGAGAACAAGCCAAGAAGGAGGCACGTCTCGCTGCTGAGAAGCGTGCGCAGGAAGAACGTGAAAAAGAAGTGCTATTACGCAAGGAAGCCGAAGAATTTTCGGCACTGCCTCAAATTGCTTCTTACGAAAATATCGGCTTAAAGTGGACAATGCCGGTTTCAAAAAAATACAGGGACAACCCATATCTCCCCGTAAAAACTTACGGCACAAAACAGGAAGCGAAAAGCTATTGTGAAAATTTGGTTTTAGGAAATCATGATGACTGGTCTGTTCCAACCTTAAAAGAGTTCAGCACTATTAGTGACGATGATTGGGGAGAAAAACATTATTCGACAGTATGGGTACAGGGCAGCCCGGAATTTTCAAATGGAGACAATCCGTTCGTTGAGAACCAGCTTTATCCGATCGAAAACGGCAAAGCCTATACGAGTAACAAATCACGCGCCAACATCATGTGTGTCAGAACCGATTCCAAAGAAAAATTTGATGACTATTTCAAACATAAAGTTCAAATAATTGAACATAAAGACAACAAGATCATGGTGGAAGACAAATATATGATCTCGGGTAGCAAATGCTATTTTGTCGATCCCAGCATTACTTTTGAGAGTGCTGCCAAATACTGTAAAGACCTCACCCTTGGGGGCTATGACGATTGGCGCGTTCCTACACGAAAAGACATGTTGGAGAGATTACCTTGTCGTATTGCAGAAAAAGTTTACTTTCTGCGTGATGACCCTGACTACAACGATCTGTGGTATGGCAGCAAATCACTATTCAGTCAAAAAGTAGGATATTTGGATCAAGCTGATTGTAAAATCAGATCAGCCAGAGTATCAGACCACCATAAAATAAGGTGCGTTCGTGAAGTGGGTGAAAAAAAAGCAGGCACGCAACAAAACACTCCTCCTCTGGACATAGATGATCGTTAGTCTGATGAATTGGATCTTGATTCTCCGCTGGCTCCTGTTTCCTCTGTTGATTTTCATCGCAGGTCAGTATCTGGAAGGGCCGCCCTACCGAGTCATCGTGCGCAGTTTGCCGTTTGTGTTGGCCTGTTTTGCCCTGTCGATACTGGCAGCCAAATATCTGCGGCAAAAAAGTAATTTACCGCTATTGTACTACCTACTCCAGGCGTTGCTGATTCCTTTCGGGTTTATTTTTGCCATTCAGAATTACTACAACGGTGGGATCAACGTTGATTATTCACTTGCAGTGCTGTTCTTTGCCATTTTGATGGGGCTGAATGGGATTCTTTATTGTTGCAGTCTGTTTTCTTTCCGCCATCGACCGAAAAACTCGGGGGCAATGGAAAGTTACGAGATAAAGCTTCACTCCCTTGACGATCAAGGGAGTCTCGGAAAAGTAAAACACCACGAACAAGGGACAACAGAACCGCCAGAAGCAATCATCATCGATGGCTTTTCAGAGGACAGGTATATCGACCTGAGGGAATACTGGGC
>DAOVUU010000101.1 GCA_030632405.1 Desulfobulbaceae bacterium
AAGAATGAGAATGGAAATGGCAAGACAGACTGTGGGGTAGGTTAAGGCACCTTTTATTTTCTTTTTCAGGACCATTGATTTCTCCATGAAAACGGAGAGTCGGGTGAGAATAGTATCCAGAATACCTCCGGTTTCCCCGGCTTCTATCATATTATTGAAGAGATCGTCAAAAATTTTGGGGTGTTTACGCATTGAATCGGAAAGAGTGGAACCGGATTCAACGTCAGAGCGAATTTCACCGAGTGCTTTTTTAAAGGTCGGGTTGCTTTGCTGTTTCTCCAGAATTTCAAGACCCTGGACAAGGGGTAAGCCGGCATCGATCATTGTAGAGAGCTGTCTGGTAAAAATGACAATATCCTTGCCGGTAACATTTGGTTTGAAAAGTTCTATATTCTCGAACAGGTTTTTTGGCTTTTCCTTAATTATTGGATTGGAAATCCGAAGACGTTTTACCTGTGCTAAAGCACCCGCTGGATCTGTGGCCTCAACTTCTCCCTTACGCTTATCTCCGTAGGAATTTTTTCCTTTCCATACATATACGGGCATGTTTGTCTCCGTTCTAATTGGTGTATAAGTGTAAGCTATTAGCAGACAGCTAACTTTATTCTTCTTCACAAGCTACCAAAATCAATTGTATATCAAAAGGTTGGAGAATACAAGGCGATGAATGATGCAATTTTGAGGATTTTTATGATGAAATATCTGCAGTTATGAGGTGAAATAATCCTTGTGAGGTTTGTTTCACACTGGTATACTGGGAGGTTCTTGGTAAAACATTACTATCACTTTATTTGAATTGTTCTCCTGAATAGGTATTTCTCGAGATCAGCAAGAGCCATACTGATGGAGGAATGGTGCATGAAAAAGCAAGCAGTTGCAAAAAACTATAGTGACGGTGGCTTTCAGCCTGTCATAGAAAAGTGTATCGGGTGCAGTCGTATTGTTGAGCAGGAAGGGAAACAGTTTTGTACGAGTTTCCTGGATCCAACTGCAAAATGGAAACTTGGTTTCTGCAACTTTGCAACCCATGCGAAGCCGGAGATAAACATAACGAAGGTGCGCATTAATCCGCTTAAGGCAGCGAAGAGGGCATCTAAGAATAAATAAGCTGCAGGGAACAAATATTGTATAAAGCAGGGGGAACCGCTTAAGTGAGTTCCCCCTTTTTTTATTTTCTGACGGGTCTGTTACCAAAAATGGCTGTTCCTACCCGGACAATGGTCGCACCTTCTTCAATGGCAATGTGATAGTCACTGGACATGCCCATTGAAAGTTCTATCCTGTCGTTATCAAAAAAGAGATTTTTTTTCGAGAGCTTCTCCGACAGGAGCCGTAATCGCCTGAAGTAAGGTCGTGAAAGCTCTGGATTTGGTTCTATGGGGGGCATAGTCATCAGCCCGCAGGTACGAATTCGGGGGATAGATTGTAGTTCGTTAAGTAAGTTTTCAGTATCCTCAGCTGATATCCCTGATTTATCCGGATCCTCTCCTATATTTACCTGTACAAGGATATCCATGTTATTTTGGAGTTCTTCCAGCCGTTTGTTGAGTGCTTTTGCCAGTTTAAGTCTGTCAACTGTTTCGACCATGGCACATGATTCGGCGGCAATTTTTGCCTTGTTGGTCTGCAGGTGGCCTATAAAATGGAAGCGCACCTGCTCAGGCAGCTTCGGTGATTTTTGTTGGACTTCCTGGATATAGTTTTCGCCAAAAAGTGTTTGTCCTGCTGCATAGGCTTCTTGTATTGCCGTGACAGGAAACCTTTTAGAGACGGCAACAAGCTTGATATCTTCGGGTGATCTGTTTGATGTGGTTGCGGCTATTGCGATTTTTTCCTGAATGGTGGCTATGTTTTCAGAGATCATTAGTCTTTTCCGTTATTAAACTGAAAGAGTTTTTCACTGTTTAAAGAAGTCTGTCTTGCAACCTCTTCAATGCTTATATTTCGAATTTCTGCAACTTTCGAGGCTGTGTGCAGTATAAAACTGGGTTCGTTGCGTTTTCCCCTGTATGGGTGAGGCGCAAGAAACGGGCCGTCTGTCTCCAGAACGAGAGAGTCAAGAGGTATTTTTTTGACTACTTCATGCAGTGTGGTTGCGTTTTTAAAAGTTACTATTCCTGGGATGGAAACAAGTAACCCCAGATCCAGTACCTGTCTGGCAAAATTATAGTCCCCTGAAAAACAGTGCATAATTCCACCTCGGGACAGTGGGTTTGATTTTTTTAGTATATCGATTGTGTCTCTGTCTGCCTCTCGGTTATGAATTATAACAGGAAGGTTGAGTTTGCTGGCAAGATTTAGCTGGTGTGCAAAATGGTGTTGCTGTTTGTCAGTGGGGCTATAATTTTTGACATAATCAAGACCAATTTCGCCATAGCCTACTATATGTTTTGCGTGTTTTGTATGGAGTTGCTCAAGTAATTCGTAATCCCTCTCGGTCGTATTTTTAACATCATGAGGGTGGATACCTATTGTCGCAGATAACTGCCTGTGTTTCCGGGCAAGAAGAATTGCTCTTTCCGAACTGTGTAGATCAATCCCTATTGAGACTATTCTTTTGATCTGGAATGCGTATGCTCTCTCAAGTACTTCCGTGAGATCCTTATCGTAGGATGTCATGTCGAGGTGACAATGAGTGTCTATGAGATAGGCGCCATTGCCGAGTACAGGTAGGTGAGTTTCAATGTTTTTCAAAATATTTTCCTCCAGCAGACTGTTGTATCAGATATAACATCCGGGCGCAATTCGGAATCGTATTGATCCCTTGGCGGTTTATAATTTTTTTCGTGTTTTTTGTTACAGTGTTTCTTGAGTAAGCTATTAAGGGCCGTCGTAAAAAGGGTTTGGAAAAGAACTATGATAATGATTTTCATATGAAAATAAAAAAAATATCTTCATATAGAAGTGAAACTATCGTATAGTAATGGGAGTAATTGGTTTTTTGTTAGGAATACGCTCGGGATTGGGGATAAACTAATACCTGCGAAAATAATTAAGAAGGGGTTTGTGGCATGAATTATGGGATCGTCAGTCAAGAACAACTTGAGCAAATAGATGTGGTATTGTCAGAAAAACTAATTAAGCTCGGTGTTGATTGCGTCATTATAATAGACATGGCAGGGAATATAATCACCGTTAAGGATAATAGAGAAAATAAATATGACGTTTACTCTTTTGCAGCCTTGGCTGCCGGTAATTTCGCGACGGTTGATGCTATGGCGAAGCTTGTCGGTGAACAGGAATTTTCGCTGCTTTTCCACAAAGGACAAGACTCTAATATTCATTTCAGCAAAATAGATGATGATCTCCTTCTTATTTCCATGTTTGGTAAAGAAATTTCTCTGGGTTTTCTTAGACTTAATGTTGTTGAAGTTATAGATCAGATAAGAAAAATCTGGGATAAAAAATAAAGGCGTAGACTTTTTACGACACCATCAGTATTGACAAATTCGAGAAAACTCCAGATGCAATAACGAAGCAGATGAAGGTTTTTTCGACACCGTCAGTCTTGAGAAACAACCGGGAGTGGAACTTTGAGTTTCATTAATTTAAGAGAAAAAGTTGTCCAGGTTAAGGTAGTGTACTACGGGCCTGGTCGCTGTGGAAAAACAACGAATTTAGAGTTTATTAATCGTACGTATAGAAAGCAGATTCACTCTGAAATGGTCAGCTTGAAAACCCATGGAGATCGGACCCTGTTTTTTGACTTCCTGCCCTTTGATATGGGAAAAATAAAAGGGTATGACATCAAAATTCAACTCTATACTGTTCCTGGGCAGGTCAAATATAATGCTACCCGGAAGCTCGTTTTAAGAGGAGTAGACGGTATTGTGTTTGTAGCTGACGCAATGGAAAAGCAGCGTGAGAAAAATATTAGATCGTTAAATCAGTTACACGAAAACCTTCAATCTTATAAAGAATCCATTTTTAAAATTCCCCTGGTGATGCAATATAATAAATTTGATTTGACTGAGCATGGTATCCCGGTCCTCCCCCTGTCTGTTTTGGAAAAAGATTTAAACAGCCGGCTGCAGGTACCTTACTTTAAAGCTAGTGCAATAACTGGATACAATGTCGCAGCAACATTGAAGAAAATTATTTCTTCAACAGTTATTTCAATTCAGAAAAAATTACTCTAGAGAGAAAAGCTGTGGTAGATCAGTATAATGAAAATCAATACGATGACGATTTGACTGTCGGAGCGGGTGAGTATGAGGAGTATGAATATGATCATACTGATGTAGTCGATCTTTTTGAATTTTCAAATCAGGAAGAATCTCCGACAAGCAGGCTTAAAACTCTAATTCTATCGATTGATTGGGAGATTACTGACGAGGTTCTTATGCAGTTTAACGAGGAGCTTGTCTATCTGGAGGGTGTCTGGAGCAGTGAAAAAATTAATCTTGTTTATGTACAGGCCCTTCAGAATATAAGTAAGTATATTTACCAGAAAAAAGCTAATTCACACCCTAATGCTATAAAATTATTGTTAAAGTTTTACTACAATCTTGAAAAAATTGTCTCTTCTGAAGATCTGAGTGATGATGAGAGAAAAGAAATATTGTTTGAAGATGTTAAAAGGTTTGAAAGTCTGAAGCGACAAATTTCTCATCATTCCCCGGATAGTAAATTAACGGACAGTGAAGATGGAGATCAAAGTTTGGTAGACCAGCAGACAAATGAAAATGAATTGTTGAATCTGAAGGCCACTGTCCTTGGAATTGATTGGGAGATCACCGAAGAAGATCTGAGTGATTTACGCCAGGAAGTGGTCCGCCTTGAAGAAAAGTACGCTGAAAGTCGACCCAAACTTATCTTATTGCAGGGGATAGGAACTTTGGGGGCGTATATAAAAGCCTACAAAAGCAATGCCCATGCTGATTCCTTTAAATTATTGCATCTGTTTTTTGAGAGTCTGGAAAAGATAGTAAAAACTCCAATGAGTCTGGAAGAAGAAAAAGCAATTCTTTTTCCGACAATTGATGAATTTAATTCCTTTAAAAGTTTACTTGGCCCGACAGTTACTTCTGGCACTGTCTCTGGTGAAGAGGATAAAGGAGAGGATGGCGTTGTAGAGTTACCTGAAGAAACGGATGAGATCCAACCCGCTTTGGATGGTTTTGATGATATGCAACCTGCTCTGGCTGATTTTCAGGAAGAGGAAGTCAGGGGGTTTCAAGAAGAAGAGGAGGCCAGTGAGTTGAGCTCTGATGGCCATATTGATGTTTCAAGCCATATTGATGATTTTTTCGGTGATAGTTCTGAAGATGGTGTTTATGAAGAAACAGCTGAACAGACGAGCCCTGTATCTGTCGACGAAGAGTCTGTCATTTCAGGCGTCGATATCGATTATGATGATAGTGATTTAAATGATGCGTTATCTGTTTCTGTTGATGATGGGATAGATGATGAGCCTGAAAGTTCTGGTGACCTTCAATCAGTTGACAGGGATCTGGCGCTGCAGGGAGTGGATGTTGAAACAGAAGCCGATGATGATTCTGATGAAGAGGAATTGCCCATGGAGGATTCCGGTGTGTTGGCTCCGGCTCTGGGTGAAAGTGATCAGACATCAGCCTATAGTGTGACTTCTCTGTCTGCCCCTGCGGCGGAGGGAAGTGTTGATGGAAAAATACATGAAACACTCGATGATTTTTTTGTTGATGAGGAGCCGGGTATAGAAATTGCTGCAGAACCAGAACACGATATCGAGCCCCAGAGCGATATCCCGTCCTCTGAAGTGGAGGATGAAGAACAGGCTGCCGGTGAAGAAGAAGATGTTTTTGATGGTGTCGTAACTGAGGTTGATAGCAATTTAGATGCATTTTTGGGCACGGAAGAGGGCCTCGAAGAAGTTGAAGAGCAGTTGGAAGTGAGTGATATAGAAGTTGACCATGAGGTTAGCGAGATTCCTGATGAGGGGGAAGAGATTGTTAAAGAGGAGGAAGTTGTTTTTGAGTTGGTGACTTCTCCTGTTGAAGAAGATGAATCGGACAGTATGGACGAATCCTCCGGTGTTCTGCCTGAACAGGCTTTAGCCATAGGGCGGTATATCGATGATTTAGATATGGGTTTTGATGAAAAGATAATTGAAAAGATCGCTTTGGAAATCGGTCAACTGCGACAGCATTGGGCAGATAAAACTCTTGAAATGTCCCTTTTGGAATTGCTTGCAACGGTTACTCAGCATATCGACCGGTTTCGGTTTGATTCAGATTCTGAGGCGTATGAATTGCTTCAGTCAAATTATGCTGCTCTGGAGATGCTGGAAGAGGGTATGCTGGAGCAAAATCAGGAAGTACTGTTTGGTGAGATATCCAAAGTATTGACCTGGCAGCAGGACCTGTTGTTTCAACAAATCATGCCAAAATGATAAAATAGCAGGGCGTGGTTGTTTCGTGTCTTTTTTTACGACACCATCACTACCTGAAATACGCAACCAGGGAGAATATTGCATAGAAAACCAGCCAGATTGCTATAAAGGAGAGAGCAAAGCGGTTCCGAGGGGTTTTTGCCTGGGCCAGATATATGGCCATAAGGAAACATGATGGAGCGATTACGCCTGCCAGAAGGGGGGAAAAATAGCGTAAAGTCTCTTGAAGTCCAAGGAAGAACCAGGGGCCGGAAATATAGGTAACCCCTAACTGCTCGGGTTCCATTGGCGCTAAGATCAGTATTGGCAGACAGAATGCAGTAGAGAGTATGAAAAGATTATCTTTGAGAAAGACCCGATGTTTACGCAGGTGACTCCAGAGCAGAATTAACAGGAGAAGATCAAGCGAGATCACGTGATGGAGGTAAACCTTCCTCATGCCGCTTTCAGTGATGGAAAACAGGAGATCATTGAGACCGGTGCCAATCAATGGAATTGCCAGGACTATATTTTCTGCAATTATTCCTGCAGATGACCCTGTGCTGTCCCCCCTGAGAATATAGCCGGTAAAAAGGAGGAGCAGAGCGATTGGCAGGGTGCTGATCAGTTGAATCCAGTTACCTCTGGTATATTTTTCGGTTTCACCATATACAAACACCAGGTGGATAAATGCGAAGAGCAAAAACACCTGACTTGAATAAAAGTGCAGAGATCTGAAGTAACTGCCGAACGGCACAATGAGATCAATTGAGGCAGTTGAGTAATAGGGGGTAGTATGTTCGTACTGTATGCCGACCAGGATGCCTGAGAAGAGAGAGACATAAAGGCAGATAAGAGCCCACCCGCCCCATTTCACATTTTTAAGGAGACTCAGAGGTCGGATATTTTTCATAGCCAGCTTAGGTGTTGATTCAGGTTGTGACTATGTAGAATGGGCTGCTTTTACGTTTCTCCACTGGAAACAGAATGAGCGGCTTTTTAGCAGGGCCTTTCACCACATCTCCGGTGGAGGCATGAAACTTACTTTGATGACAGGGGCATTCAAGGATATCATCCGTTTCACTGTAGTGCAGTTTGCAACCCAGGTGAGTACATTTTCTCGAAAGAGCCCAGCAGAGATCGCCTTTATCAAAAAGGATAAAATCTCGAGTAATGAGATATCCCGCCAGGGGTAACTGAGAGGTTATTTTTATATAGTTTGGTTTCCTGGGGATGTTGTACCCGACGAACCGAACAACGGGGTAGAAAAGGGCAAGCGACGCAAGGTAGAGAAGAAAGCTGCGCCTTTTCCTATTCGAACCATTGGGATTAGATTGTGAAACTTGTATCATTTAAAGCCCTTGGATCTACTTATCTTGATGTATCGGAAAAACAAAGTTTCACCTGGTTAATATATTTTTTTGGATCTGTGAGTTATGAATAGTCGTTAGCTGTTAGCAATTAGCTGTTGGCTTTTAGCTAATAGCTAACGGCTAATAGCCGCACTT
>DAOVUU010000129.1 GCA_030632405.1 Desulfobulbaceae bacterium
TCCGGTCTTTTTGCTTTCACATTTAAAAAAGACTATTCCGAAAAAGAACTCGCACAGTTCATAAATAAACTTGATCTTTTTGGCCTTGGCTACAGTTGGGGCGGCTATAAGAGTCTTCTGACGGCGGCCAGGCAAAGACGTAAAACTCCATCGATTTATGCCGGGAAAACAATCATCAGACTCAATATCGGGCTGGAGGATCCCGAAGACCTTATACTCGATCTTGAAAGAGGAATGGCCGAGTTATGATGACTTTTTTGATATTCCTTCCGAAGTATATATTTTGAAAAGCGCCTGGGTGCCATCATCGCCACCGCCCTGCTCCGCCAGCTTCTCATACAGGCTTTTTACCAGATCGAGACCGGGGGTTTCAAGATCCAGCGTTTTTGCTGTTTCTGAAGCAATAGTCATATCTTTGATAAAATGCTTCACATAAAAGCCGGGATCAAAATCTCCATTAATTACCCTTGGCCAGAGATTTGTAAGAGCCCAGCTTCTCGCTGCACCACTTGCGATATTTTCATGTACAGAGGTAGCATCAAGTCCGGCTTTAGTGGCGTATGCAAGGGCTTCAGTGATTCCTAGCATATTGCCTGCAACAATAATTTGATTACACATCTTGGTATGTTGCCCGCTTCCGGCAGACCCCTGGTACACGATATTTGTCCCCATAAGTTCAAAAAGAGGCAGAACTGTATCAAAAGCCTCTTTTTCCCCCCCGACCATAATGGATAACTTCCCTTCCCGTGCGCCCACATCTCCCCCTGAAACTGGTGCGTCAAGAGAAAAAACCCCTGTTTCTCCTGCCTGATCGGCTATCGTCACTGCCAGTTCCGGTTTTGAAGTTGTCATATCGACAACATACCCGCCGGAAGAAATATTTTTCAGGATTCCCTGTTCACCCAGGTACACCTCTTCCACGTCAGGCGGGAAACCGACAATTGTAAACACGACCTGACATCTGGAAGCCAGGGCGGCGACACTTTCTTCCCATATCGCCCCCTCTGCAATAAGCTCTTCAGCTTTCTTCTTTGTCCTTGAATAAACATGTACAGGATAATTCCCCTTCATCAAATGACGGGCCATGCTTTTTCCCATCACGCCAGTTCCTATAAATCCAATATTTGTGTCCTCTGCTAAAATCATAAAAAACTCCGTTTACGTTTGTTGTTAAATTATACTGTGCCTGTCCCGGACAATCCCGTGATTATAAACCTCACGGCTAAAACCTTAGAGAAAGGCAACTCAAACCGCCATCAATTTTCTGAAACTCAGATACATAAACTCTACATCCTTTGTTGATTTTTATTCCATTCTAACGTAAGAAATACCGATTACCTCATTCATCTCCTTTAACTTAACTCATCACCTGACAAAATCTACCGGCTATGGATAACTTTCCCGTTATAGTTCTTGATTTTGAAACAACCGGCCTCTCGCCCCAATACGGCGACAGACCAATCGAGATCGGAGCGGTCCTCATAGAAAATCACAAAATTACTCATAAGTTTCAAAGTCTGATGAACCCTGGATTCCGGGTCAGTCCCTTTATAGAATCCTATACGGGCATCAATAACAGTATGATAAAATCCGCACCTCCATGTGAAGATGTAATGGAGCAATTTGTAGAATTCATTGGAAGCTATCCGCTAGTGGCCCACAATGCTTCCTTTGATAAAAGATTTCTTGATTCAGAACTGAAATTTATCGGAAAACCAAAACAAAACAGCATGGCCTGTTCAATGCTGACTGCTCGAAGAGTATACCCCGATGCACTGAATCACCAACTTGGAACACTGGTTGAACATTGTGGAATATATACGGACGGAACATTCCACAGGGCACTTGCAGACGCTGAAATGACCGGCCGCCTCTGGATTACAATGATCGATGAAATTCAGAGTACTTTCGGGATTAACCATGTATCATTCAACCTGATGCAGAAACTCTCCAAAATAACCAAAGCAAAAGCACCATCCTATCTTAAGAAAATTGCCGTTCAACAATGATAATTGACAAATGAGTACCTTCACGACACCTGAATGGTTGGGTATCTGCCTGGCTATACTTATCACGGGTATGCCCAGAGGAGGGCTGCCGATTTCCGGTGTTGCCCTCCCCCTGCTTGTTCTGCTCTGGCCGGAACAGGGGCAGGCAGCCCGTTCTGCAGTTTCCTTTATGCTTCCATTGCTCTGTGTTATGGACATCGTCGGGGTCATACTCTATCGCGGCAAACCGGACTGGAACCATATTAAAAAACTGCTGCCACCAACCATAGTCGGTGTCATCGTTGCCAGCCTGCTCTTTGTATCCGACAGTGGCATCAGCTTTTCCGACCGGACTTTGAAGTTAGCGATAGGTCTTCTCGGCCTGGTGTTCACAGCCTGGCATTTGTGGGGGAAGATTCTCCGCAAAGCACTCGACAATTATGTTGACAACAACCGCATTCGTCCAGTGATATACGGTTTTTCAGGAGGATTTACTTCGACAATTGCCCATGCGGCCGGCCCTGTCATGCAGATGTACTTCCTGCCGACCAGTCTCACAAAAACACAGTTTGCCGCCACAACTGTCTATTTTTTCCTCTTTCTCAATGCCATAAAGCTGATCCCATTTGCTCTACTCGGTCGTTTCCAGAGGGAACAGCTCATAGCCAACCTCTGGATGCTACCGATCATTCCAATCGGAGTTCTGATAGGATATGCTGTTGTCCGTACGATGCATGAACGATATTATAGACCTCTTATCTATCTGGCACTCTCCCTGACTTCCGGGCTGCTCGTATATAATGCCCTTACTGTAAGTTGAGCATATTTCCCCAGTTCTACTTTTTCTCTTCGATATGTTCGCTTATCTTCTCCCAGGTACTTTTCAAATGTCGCCTGAGAATACGTGATAATTTTTCTGCATCGCGCTCTTCCAGAGCAGCCATAATATTGTCATGTTCCTCAACCGCACCACCCCACTGTTCATTTTTCAAATTCGACTGATAGCGTATACGATATAACCTCGCGTTAAGTCGGGAATGCAGGGCCAGGAGTGTTTCGCTCCGAGCAGCTTTGATGAGTGCCAGGTGAATGCGCTGATTCAGTTTAAAATACTGCAGTCGGTCACCACGGGAAAAAGCAGCAAGCATCTCATAATGAAGTGCCTTGATTTCAGCTATTTCCTCCTCTGTTATTGATTCACAGGCACGCTCCCCGGCAAATGCCTCGAGTACACCGAGGACCCGCAGCATATCGGCAATTTCATCACCACTTGGTGACGAGATTACCGCACCGCAGTTAGGAATTAAATCGATCAGGCACTCTGATGCAAGTTTGTGAAGTGCTTCGCGCAGTGGTGTTCTTGAGACCTGCAGTTCTTTGCATATTTCCCGTTCTCTGATGCGGTCACCCGGAGACATCTGGTTCTGGATTATCATATCTCTCAACCGGTTCGCTATCTGTTCCGATAGATTCAGCCTGTTTATGTCACTATTTTCCTTGGGAGTCAGTTCTACAATTTGGCTCATTTTTATATTCCGCACCAGTAATATTTTTAAAAGATAGGTTCCAGCTAAAGCAACAATACATTACCCCTGCCACAGATTGTATACCATTATTCACCCCCCACCGCAACACCGATTACACATATGGTACTAATATAAATCAATTATTTTACATTGGATTGTATCTCGTTTTTATTTTTGACTTTTGGTATACAATATGCCATATTGCTGGAAGAGTTGGCATAGCGCCATAAGATGCTGATCAAGAAAAGAGAGTAACTGTTTAAATTCAGATACTTTTGACCAAATCAGCATATCATCACTTTGACCGTGGAGGAATGATTATGAAGAAGTGTTTACAAAAATGGACTGTAGGAATATGCGCTGGATTTCTGGCCTTCGGAGGCTTAGTACAATCGGCAACCGCTCTCGAAATTGTTTTTGCCATCAGTGCCAAACCCGGGTCAACCCAGCATATAACTGCGGAGGAATTCACCAGTCGTGCCAACGAACTCCTTGGAGACAAGGCAAAAGTTGTCTTCTATGGTTCTTCACAATTGGGCAAAGATAAAGACCTGATGCAAAAGCTGAAGCTCGGCACTGTTCACCTCGCCATGCCGTCTTCAATCATGTCTTCTATCTCTGCGGAGGCGGGTCTCTTCGATATGCCGTTTCTAGTCAAGGACAGGGCTCACCTAAACAGAATTGAACATAAAATATTCTGGCCAATGATAGCTCCTAAAATTGAAGCCAAAGGATATAAGGTAATAGGTTTCTGGGAGAACGGTATCCGACATATCAGTAACAACGTAAAACCAATAAATACCCCCGCAGATCTGAAAGGTATAAAAATCCGTACTCCTAAATCGACCTGGCGTATCAAGATGTTCACCGCCTGGGGTGCCAATCCCACTCCAATGTCCTTTTCGGAGGTCTTTGTTGCCCTGCAGACCGGCGTGATCGATGGTCAGGAAAACCCCCTTACAAACATCAACGCAGCCAAATTCAACGAAGTACAGAAATACCTGTCCGTCACCGGTCATGTTTATACACCTTCATACCTGACCACAGGTGCCAGTCAATGGAACAAACTTCCAGCCGATGTCCGCCAGATTCTAGAAAAAACAGCAGTTGACGTGCAGGGTTGGATGTATGCCACAGGAACTAAAGACGATATGACTCTGCGAACTAAACTTGGAAAAGATATGCAGGTAAATATAGCAGATCGCGCTGCCTTTGTAGAGGCCAGCAAACCAATTTATGCAGAATTCGCAAAAGAGGTTCCAACCGGAAAAGAAATGATAGATTTTGCTCTTAAACTTGCAGAATAGTGTTCCAACTCCTGCCCGCCTCTTTGGTGGTGGGCAGGTTTCCTGCGGATAAAATCATCCAATCTGTTTCGGTACTGTCATCAATCATGCAAATGTTGAAACACTGGCTCGAAAGGTTCCTTGAGTTTATATCGATCACTCTGCTGGTTACCCTGGCAATTATCGTGGTTCTGGCAGTAGCTTTCAGGTTCTTCGGTCAATCACTTATATGGTACGACGAAGTCGCCTCGGTAGTTCTTGCCTGGTTGACTTATTACGGCTCAGCACTGGCCGCCTTAAACAGGGGACATATTGGCTTTCCCGGCCTCTTCCTCTCCTTTCCCAAGCCCCTGAGAAGAACTGCATTTGTAACTGCAGAAATTGTCATTATCGGGTTCTTTGCTGTTATCGGCTATGGAGGCTGGTTCATCCTGTCTATCTTTGGGGATGAAACCCTCGTCAGTCTGGACTGGGTATCACTCAGCTTCACCCAGTCCATTATTCCGGTGGGTGCAGCGCTCTTCATAATTGCTGAGATCCTGAGTAGTCCCGTTGCCTGGAAGAAGTCCATGGCCGGTGTCGATTATGAAAAAGAGGCTATCGACCAGGCAATTACGGAAGCGAGGCAATCATGACCGTCACTCTTCTGATTCTGGGACTGTTTTTTCTGGTAATGATAAATGTGCCCATCGCTGTCGCGCTTGGAGCGACCGCTCTGATCGGCATGGTAACTTCGAAAGGCTTTGACAGTGTGTATAATGCAGCACTGACCATGTTCGACGGAGCGACAAATTTCCCACTGCTGGCAATACCGCTGTTTATCCTTGCCGGCGCTTTGATGAACACGACGAGTATTTCCAGGCGATTAATCAACTTGACATCAGCTATGATCGGCTTTGTTCGGGGCGGTCTTGCGATGGTTAACGTCGGAGTATCGATGTTTTTTGCGGAAATATCCGGCTCCGCCGTAGCCGACGTTGCAGCACTCGGTTCTGTCCTCATTCCAGCAATGAAGGCCAGAAACTATACCCCCGAACTGTCAGCTGCAGTCACTTCCTCGTCTGCGTCCATAGCCATTATCATCCCACCATCGATCGCCATGATCATTTATGGCGCGCTCTCGGACACCTCCATAGTTCAGCTTTTTGTCGCTGGAATTATCCCGGGTGTAATTGGCGGATTCTCAATGATGGGACTCTGCTACTGGTATGCCGTCCGGTACAACCTGCCGCGGGAAAAAGCCTTTTCTATCCGCCGACTGTGGGTAGCATTCAAGGAAGCAGGCTGGGCCCTGACTTTACCGGTCATCATCCTTGGCGGTATTTTTGGAGGTATTGTTACAGCAACGGAAGGAGCAGGCCTTGCGGTAGTTGCGGCTTTAATTATCGGCGGAGTAATCTATCGTGAATTAAACTGGACTCATCTGCGAAAGGCCATGGTCGAAGGAGTCACCCAGACGGCTGTGGTTATGCTGCTGGTTGCCACATCTGCGGTACTTGGCCTCTACCTGACAGAGATGCAGGTACCACAGAATTTTGCCCGCTGGATGATCGGCTTCACCAGCAACAAACTGCTTGTTCTGGCTATGCTGAACGTAATGCTGTTCATCGTCGGAATGTTTCTGCACGGTGCTGCCGCTATTATTCTTATCGTACCGATCGTCATGCCGCTGGTACACATGCTTGGTATCAATCCAATTCAGTTTGGATTGATCATGACACTGAACATTGCTATCGGCCAACAGACTCCGCCGGTAGCGAGTGTTCTGGTAACCTCATGTTCAATTGCCAAGACCGACATCTGGGAGACCACCAAAGTTAATATTCCATTCATACTTGTACTTATCGGGGTACTCCTGCTTGTTACATATTTTCCGCCTGTTTCTCTGGTACTGGTTAACATATTTTATGGATAAAACAACATGATCAAAAAAATAAAACCAAGAATTGCTCTCGTTATGGGTGATCCCTGTGGCATAGGCCCGGAACTGACAGCCAGACTTATCGCCTACCCTGAAGTTCGCAAAATGGCCGATATTGTCATTATCGCCGATTCCCAGGTATACGAGATGGGGGAAAAAGCAGCTGGTGTTTCTACCGA
>DAOVUU010000025.1 GCA_030632405.1 Desulfobulbaceae bacterium
AGTCCGTTAAGAAACTAAGACGGGCTTTGCCCACAACCGAAAGCTTTCAGTGTGCAGTTTTCAGTTACTGACAACTGCACACTGAAAACTGATAACTAAAAATATTGCTGTAATGTCTCGGTGCTGCAGTAAACTATTTTCCTTGTTGTTTACAATAGGTTTTCCTATACATCTACTTCTTATACCAGTCTATATATTTTACATATCTACCGGCAACTTTTTCTATTTCGTCAGCAACAGGGTCCATGCTGATATCTTTTATCTTTCTGGCAGGAACTCCCGCATATATACAATTTCCCTCCACATATGAACCCTGGGTGACAACTGCTCCTGCAGCTATGATACTGTTACTCTCAACCACGCAGTCGTCCATTACAATTGATCCCATTCCAACAAGCACATTGTCATGAAGCGTACAGCCATGTACAATTGCGTTATGACCGACTGAAACATTGCTGCCAATATTGGTTGGCGACGTGTTCATGCTGACGTGGACAACCGCACCATCCTGAATGTTAACTCTATTGCCAATCCTGATAGAGTTAACATCCCCGCGAATTACCACATTATACCAGATACTGCACTGGTCACCTATTTCCACATCACCAATCACAACTGCAGTCTCAGCGAAAAAACAGCCCTTCCCTACTTTAGGGTTCTTACCGTTAAGTTCTTTTATTATCATTTCAACCAATCACACAGAGAACATCACCCTTTGCAACGGTGTCCCCGCTGCCAAATTTTATACCTTTAATGACGCCATCAGATGGGGCCGTCAAGGAATTTTCCATTTTCATAGCCTCAAGAATGACCACAGGATCCCCTTTTATAACGGTGTCTCCTTCATTATTCAGGTATTTAATTATCATTCCCGGCATTGGGGCCAGCAAAACGGTACCATCTGCATCCGCCGCTGCCGGAGGCTCAACTGCGGCCCGAGCTGAAACCGGAGCTGCCGGAGCTGAAACCGGTCGAGGCACAACAGCTACAGGGGCGGCCGGAACCACTCGAGACTCTCCTGTCGGATCAACTTCTACATTGAAGTATTCATTATCGACAAAAACGTTAAAAGTCCGCAAAGCTGCAGATTTCTCAGGCTCATCTCCTTTACGTTCGAGCAGCTCACCATCTTTCGCCTTCTTTAGCAGTTCGTCCCTCTCTTTAACCTGTTCAAGGGTAATCGGTTTCACACTATCCGGCACCACAGATTTCCCATACTTCCACTCCAGAAATTTCTTACCGGTAACAGGAAACTGTGCATAGAGGATCAAGTCATCCATATCAGCGGCAAGATCGCCAATTTCAGCCTTGGCCTTTTCAAGTTCCGGCTCCAGTACCTCTGCAGGGCGGCAGGTAATGGGTTCCTCACCGCGGGGGTACCCCTTCAAGGCCTTCTTCTGCACCTCCGGATCTATCGGAATCGCTGTTTTTCCATATAACCCATAACAGAGATCCTTTACCTGCCCTGTAATCATCTTATATCTTTCATCCGGAGTATCGTGAAGGACATTGTTCACCGTCTGAACACCGACAATCTGACTTGTCGGTGTAACCAGAGGAATCTGGCCCAGATCTCTTCTCACCCGGGGCAGTTCTTTATACACCTCACCAATCTTATCCAGTGCGTCCATCTCCCTGAGCTGGTTTACCAGATTCGAGAGCATCCCCCCCGGAGTCTGATGCAGGAGTACATTGATATCAATGAGTGAGACCTTGGATTCATCAAGCAGATGTTTATATTTCGGCATCACCTCTTTTTCCAGAGTTTCGTTAATTGCCGCCAGTTTTGTAATATCAAAACCGGTGTCACGATTTGTCCCAAGGAGTGTCATGACAAGGGGTTCCAATGCGGCATGAGAGGTACGATAGGCATAGGGGGTCATACAGGTGTCTACAATGTCAATACCGGCCTCAATTGCCTTGAGGTGGGTCATTGGAGACATACCTGAGGTGAAATGGCTATGCAGGTGAAGGGGAATGGTCACAACATCTTTTAATGCTTTTACCAGAGCATAGGCATCATAAGGGGCCAAAAGACCGGCCATATCTTTAATACAAATTGAATCGGCGCCCATGGTTTCCAGCGATTTTGCACGGGCGACGTAGTATTCAAGATTATACACCTCACCGCCGAGGCGGGGTTCAGTCAGGGTATAACAGATGCAGCCCTGGAAATGCTTCCCACATTTTTTGATCTGTGAGACCACTGTCTCAAAGTTTCGATAATCATTTAAGGCATCAAATACTCGGAAAACATCCATACCGTTTTCAGCAGCCCTGTCAACAAATGCCAAAGCCAGATCATCTGCATAATTCCTGTATCCCACTAAATTCTGAGCACGGAGAAGCATGGAAAACGGCGTTTTTTTAATATACCGCTTCAATGTACGCAAACGTTCCCAGGGATCTTCATTGAGAAACCTGTGCATGGTATCAAAAGTGGCCCCTCCCCATGTTTCAATAGCCCAGAACCCGACGTCATCCATCATCTCCGCGATCGGGATCATATCTTCAGTACGCCCCCGTGTGGCAAACAGTGACTGGTGTCCGTCACGTATTGACAGGTCCATAATCTTAACCGGATTTACTGCACCAGGTCGGTCTGCAGCATAATCCAATGGGGTTGCTGTAACTTGATCACTCATCTTGTATCTCCTCAATCTAATCCCGACTAACCACAAATAAATCGGAATTAAAATTTTTATTTTTTCGTTATTAATCGCTCAATATGCAACTTATCAGTACCGAATAGCTCTCAACTGTGTCAGTCTTCTCATGTCCATCATCTCCTGACGACCACTGTGTCCCCAGTAACTCAGACCTGTATTTCCTGATTGTGTCAATGATTCTTTCTGTTCATCCATTGCCGCCTCTTCCTGTTCCAGGTAGAGGCTTACAGCAGCCAGTGCAGCCGCCATTTTCTTTCTTTTTCCAGCCGTATTCCCAGTCATATCTCTTCTCTCAATATATCAATAATTGATGGCGTCGTAAAAACTCTTCATCTTCTTCGTCATTGCAAATTGAATGTCATTAAGACGTATTAAAGTACTGCTCATTCCATTAAATTTGCATTCCTCGAATATGAAGTTTTTTGCTTAGCCATCCAAAAGTTTACTTTTTACGAGATTGTCAATAATGATAAACTCGTAAAAAGGTAAATCAAGCCTCAGATGGCTAAGTCAAAAAGTTTGATATACAGGTAAGCGCAGACTCCGAGGCGTAGTGTTTTTTACAGGTACTCGACCATACATGTGGTATGTCGAGTGTCTGTAAAAAACCTACAACGCAGTAGATCGGACTTTTTACGACGCCATCAATAATTACAGTGGTATATTACCGTGCTTCTTCATCGGATTTGTATCACGTTTATTCTGTAACAATCCCAAGGCCTTGATTATCCGCAAGCGAGTATGAGACGGTTCAATGATATCGTCGATATAGCCGCGCTGGGCCGCGATATATGGATTGGAAACCTTATCCTGGTATTCTTTCTCTTTTCCAGCAAGAAAGGCCGCGGGATCTTCAGTTTTTGCTGCTTGTCGCCCATAAAGTATGCCAACAGCCCCCCTGGCACCCATAACCGCTATTTCTCCGGTCGGCCAGGCATAGTTGATATCGCCACGCAGATGTTTGGGGGACATGACACAATATGCTCCACCGTAAGCCTTACGCGTTATTACAGTCACTTTAGGAACAGTTGCCTCGGCATAAGCATACATAAGCTTGGCACCATTTCTTATTACACCGCCAAATTCCTGAACAGTTCCCGGAAGAAAACCGGGAACATCGACAAGGGTAACCACAGGTATATTAAAACAATCACAAAAGCGCACAAATCTGGCCCCTTTCACTGAAGAATCTATATCAAGAACTCCGGCAAGATATGCAGGCTGGTTGGCCACTATACCGACTGTCGCACCGTTGAAACGGGCAAAGCCAACTATCAGATTAGGTGCAAAATTTTCCTTTATCTCAAGGAAATCTCTGTCATCGATGATCTGGTATATTACCTCCTTCATATCATAAGCTTCATTGGGACTATCTGGAACTATACTGTTCAGATCTTCTATCTCTCTGTTGCCGGGATCAGTACACTCAATCACAGGCGGGTTTTCTAAATTATTTTGAGGAAAAAATGAAAGAAGCCGGCGTATATAGTCTACAGCGTCTTCCTCTGTAACAGCGGCATAATCAGAAACGCCGCTCCTGCTCGAGTGCATTGCCGCCCCTCCAAGCTCCTCCACCGTTACCTCTTCATGGGTAGTTGCCTTTACTACTTTTGGACCGGTCAGAAACATGTAGGATTTTTTCTGTACCATCACCACAAAATCTGTTAAAGCGGGGGAATAAACAGCGCCGCCGGCGCAGGGACCAAAGATTGCTGATATCTGTGGGACCACCCCCGATGCCATCACGTTACGCTGAAAAAGCTCTGAAAACCCAGCCAGGCTCTCAATCCCCTCCTGAATTCGTGCCCCACCTGAATCATTCAAACCAATCACAGGCGAACCGTTTTTCATGGCCAGGTCCATGAGTTTACATATCTTTTCCGAAACCGTCTCGGAAAGAGACCCGCCGAGAACGGTAAAATCCTGGGCAAACACGTACACTGTTCTGCCATCCACTGTACCGTATCCAGTTACAACACCATCCCCTGGAAATATCTGTTTTTCCATGCCAAAATCAACGCATCTGTGGGTTTTGAACATGTCAAATTCTTCAAATGATCCCTTATCCAGCAGCAGATCAATCCGTTCTCTTGCCGTCAAGCTTCCTTTTGCGTGCTGTTTATCTATCCTCTTCTGGCCACCCCCGAGTTTCGCCTTATCTTTAAGCGCTCGCAGATGCTCCAGCCGGTCATTCATCTTCATGCTTTCTCCTTGCAACAAAATCCTGCCTTACGGCAAGTCATTAATTTGAATCGTGTTCCATCATTAAAAAACATCTTTACAGAGTCTGCCCAAAGAACCCAGATCTTCACATACATGAATACCGCATTCCTTCATTGCTGCAATTTTGGCCTCTGCAGTCCCCTGACCGCCACTGACAATAGCCCCGGCATGCCCCATACGTCTCCCCGGTGGCGCGGTAATACCGGCTATAAACCCGACAACGGGCTTAGTCATATTTTCTTGAATCCATGAAGCTGCCTGTTCTTCAGCATTACCACCGATTTCACCGACCATAACCACTGCCTCAGTATCAGGGTCATCATTGAATGCCCTAAGGCAATCGAGAAAACCAGTCCCATTTACAGGATCACCGCCAATACCAATGCACGTTGTCTGTCCCAAACCTACTCCGGATAGTTGATGTACCACTTCGTAAGTAAGTGTTCCCGAGCGAGACACTACCCCCACTGGTCCCCCCTGCCTGTGGATAGCTCCAGGCATGATACCGATTTTACATTCACCGGGAGTTATGATACCGGGGCAGTTAGGACCAATTAATCTGGTGTCTTTCTGCGCCAGATAATTCTTCACTTTGAGCATATCCATTACCGGAATTCCCTCAGTGATGCAGACAACCAGATCAACCTCGGCATCTATCGCTTCCAGAATCGCATCCGCAGCAAAAGGAGGTGGAACCAGAATCATGGAAGCGGTTGCCCCTGTCTTCTCTTTTGCCTCCTGGACGGTATTAAATACAGGTACTCCATCCATCAACTGGCCGCCTTTACCCGGTGTCACACCGGCAACAACCTGTGTTCCATATTCAATACATTGCTGGGTATGGAATTGCCCTTCCTTACCTGTAATGCCCTGAACCACAACACGAGTCTGAGAATTAACTAAGATACTCATTTTTTTCCTTTATTTCTTTTCCCTGGTTTAAGCTACAATTCCAGCGACTTTCTCCGCAGCATCGGCAAGATCATTTGCATTGATGAGTTTCAAACCGGATTCGGCCAGAATTCTCCTGCCTTCCTCAACATTTGTACCTTCCATCCGAACAACTACCGGCACAGAGAGTTTCACCTTTTCAGCTGCCCGGACAACACCTTGAGCCAGTACATCACATCTGAGGATTCCTCCAAAAATATTTATAAGAATACCCTTAACCTTTGGATCACTCAGAATAAGACGAAAACCATTTTCAACCATTTCCGCACTGGCACCGCCACCGACATCAAGAAAATTTGCCGGCTCAGCACCGGCCTGCTTAATAATATCCATTGTGGCCATCGCCAGTCCGGCACCGTTCACCATATTCCCGACATTGCCATCCAGATTTATATAATTGAGATTATATTTAGCCGCCTCTGCTTCGATCGGATCATCTTCATTTGGATCGTGCATCTCTAAGATATCCGGATGCCTGTACAGAGCGTTGGAATCAATATCCATCTTCGCATCCAGAGCCACGATCATATTATCGTCGGTAACAATAAGAGGGTTGATTTCTACCATCGAACAGTCATAATCAACAAAAAGAGTATAAAGATTTTTCAGGATCGCGGAAAATTCCTTCATGAGTGGTTTTTCCAGCTCAAGACCGAACATCACCCGCCTCAAATGATAGCCCTGGATCCCGGTTACAGGATTTACCGCAACTTTTATAATTCTCTCCGGCGACCTTTCAGCAACCTCCTCGATATCCATACCTCCATCCCGGCTGGCTACTATGGTAATACAGGCAGTTTCACGATCGGGAATTATTGAGAGATACAGCTCTTTTTGAATTCCAACTCCCTTCTCGACAAGGACCTTTTTTACCACCCGGCCCTCAGGGCCCGTTTGTTTGGTAATCAAGGTCATCCCTAAAATGGTATCCGCTGCCGCAGATACATCTCCATCTGTCCTGGCCAGCTTTACACCACCGCCCTTCCCACGCCCGCCAGCATGAATCTGGGCCTTTACTGCTACAGGCAGGCCAAGTTTTGCTGCAATCTCTTCTACTCCGCCTACTGACTCACTCACTCCTCCTGCAGGAGTAGGCACCTTATATTTACGAAACAGTTCCTTTGCCTGGTATTCATGAATCTTCATAAACAATTCCTGTCACTGAAACCGGGCACTAACAGCCCGACTCTCTTGAGATTAAACAACAATGCCGGCATCCACAACCACCAGCACAAGAAATACAATTACTCTTTAGTTACATACCCCATATCCCTTAATTTCTCTGTAATTTCATCAATAATTAAGGGATCGTCAATCGTCGACGGCATATTATAATCTTTATTATTCGAGATAGATCGCATGGTACCGCGCAGAATCTTCCCCGACCTGGTCTTTGGCAGCCTGTCCACTTGAGAAGCTTCCCTGAAACAGGCGATGGGACCTATGGATTCACGAACCATTTTGACCAGTTCATCTTTAATATCATCGGAACTACGGGTAACCCCCGCTTTTACGACAAAGAGACCCAGTGGAAGCTGTCCCTTCAGTTCATCATCAGTTCCAAACACAGCACATTCCGCAACATCGGGATGATTCGCAATTACCTCTTCCATAGCTCCGGTCGAGAGTCTGTGTCCTGCAATATTAATGACATCGTCCATACGTCCCATCACGTACACATAGCCATCCTCGTCCATGTATCCGCCATCACTTGTCTCATAATAGCCTGGAAATGTAGTCATATACGACTTGATAAACCGCTCGTCGTTACGCCAGAGAGTAGTCAGGTTACCTGGTGGCAGAGGCAATTTAACAACGATATTCCCCTCCGTCCCCGCTGGAACCTCATCTCCCCCATCGTCCAGAACGCGGACATCATATCCCGGCATCGGTTTTGTCGGTGATCCCTCTTTTACCGGCAATTCCTCAATACCACGGCAATTGCCAACAATCGCCCAGCCTGTTTCGGTCTGCCACCAGTGATCAATAACAGGAACTCCGATAAGATCCTCTGCCCAGTGCAAAGTATCCGGATCGGTTCTCTCTCCCGCGAGGTAAAGGCATTCAAAGCAGGATGTATCATATTTTTCGAAAAACAGACCTTTAGGATCTTCTTTTTTGATTGCCCTGAATGCGGTTGGAGCAGTAAAAAGTGCTTTTACCTTATGTTCCGAGATTACACGCCAGAAAGCGCCGGCATCAGGGGTACCTATTGGTTTACCCTCATAGAATACTGTTGTTGACCCCTGCAACAGAGGACCGTAGACAATATAGGAATGCCCCACCACCCAGCCCACATCAGACGCCGACCACCACACTTCTCCAGGATTAATATCATAGAGATTTTTCATGGTCCAGTAGAGTGCAACGGCGTGGCCTCCATTGTCCCGTATAACGCCTTTCGGCATTCCCGTAGTTCCTGAAGTATAAAGGATATACAGCGGATCAGTTGCATCTACCTCAACACAATCGACCGGTTCACTTTTACCGACCAGTTCATGCCAGTCCAGGTCCCGCCCTTCTACCATTTCAGCTCTTATAATATCACGTTGAAAAAGAATAACTTTGTCCACTTTATGCGTAGACAGTTCAATGGCACTGTCTACCAACGGTTTATATGCCAGGGTCTTTGCACCTTCAATGGCTCCGGAAGCGGTAACTATCAATTTCGGTTGTGCGTGATCAACTCTGATAGCCAGTTCATTGGGCGCAAATCCGCCAAAAACGACTGAATGCACTGCACCGAGCCTGGCACATGCGAGCATGGCGACAGCAGCCTCGGGAATCATGGGCATATAAATTATTACAGTGTCACCTTTTTCAACTCCCTGGCTTCTTAAAGCACCGGCAAAAATAGAAACCCTGGTAAGAAGCTCCCTGTAACTGATTTTGGTAATAGATTCTGTCACTGGACTATCATAAATAATTGCTGTCCGATCTCCGTCCCCATTTTCAACATGACGGTCAACAGCATTGTAACAGGTATTCATTTTCCCCCCGGCGAACCACTTATAAAAAGGAGGATTGGATGAATCAAGAACTTTATCGTATTCCTTGTACCAGGTGATATTTTTTGCAGCTTCTACCCAAAATTGTTCAGGATTTTCAATACTACTTTGAAATACAGCATCAAAATCAGTCATATTAGATCCTTTCAGTTGAATTTAGAAAAACGTAGAAGTCCTCGACACTCTGTATAACGCATAGCGATATATTCTTCAAGAAATTATATTAACATTGTTACTCTTCACTCTTCAGAAAGTACGGATAAAATAAAATATTTTTTTGTATTATAAATAAGTTAAGTACAATCTCTCATATGCTGTGAAAACCGACAATTATACCCAAATAAATAGAGTGTTTTATCCACATAAAACACTCTATTTATTTGTTTTTATACATTATATAATATCCAGACAGGCTCAACAAAATACCAGAAGAACATTGTTACTCTTATTCGTTTAAAATTCACACTATTTCATGCCTTATCGCAACATTCCCACCACCATATGTTTTTTATACAAAGACAACACCATCACCACACGAACAGGGCAGCAGAGCAGCACATCCCATTTTATAACTATACCCCTGCGCAAGGATACCTGTGATAGCTGGGAAATGAGTTGAGAATAATCGCTCTCTGCTATAAGATAAGACATTGATACCTTATGAATTGTTTTCTCCGTTTTTATGCCCACAGAGGCCACTGAACTGAGTCGCTCACTTTTACCCTTTATCGGGATTAACATCAAAAGCACCTCAATCCAATGAGGTGCTTTTGTCACTTACAGCACAGCTAAGGAACGTGATTATGCCAAATTCTCAATATTGGGCAGACGCCTATCTGGAGAAACGGGTTAGTCCCGGAGAAGCCATTAAAAAGATCCGCTCAGGCCAGAGAGTTTTTATCGGCTCAGCTTGTGGCGAACCGCAGAAACTCGTCCAGACCCTCACTCAAAACGCAAAATATTTCAGCGGTCTTGAGATTGTCCGACTGCTTGGCAGTGAAACAACTTCCCTCACAGAAATAGCGGATAAAACAATGGATACCAGTCTGAATATCCGTTCTATTTATCTCGGCTCTGCCAAATCAGAATTATTTGCCAAACAGCAGAGGTTCATCACTCCGATGAACATGTCAGACGTCCCCAGCCTGTTCTTGACCCGCAAACTCCCACTCAACGTAGCATTAATTCAGGTGGCTCCGACAGATGACTTCGGCTGGATGAGCCTGGGGATTTCAGTAGATGTAACCCTGGCCGCGGCCCGTTCTGCAGATATCGTCATAGCTCAGGTAAACCCCCTTATGCCCCGTGTTATGGGACAGAGTTTCATCCACGTGAATGATGTAGACTTGATAGTTGAACACAAAGAAGAACTGCTCTCAGTTCTTCCATCAAAAGAAACATCTTACCCCGCCCAGCGAATCGGACGCCATATTGCCAAATTGATCGAGGACGGATCCACCCTCCAGATAGGCCTTGACGCTGCGTCTCAGGCCACGGTACAGGGGCTTTCAGACAAAAATGATCTCGGCGTACATTCACAGTTTCTTACTGACGATATTATGCATCTTTACGCCCGGGGCAATATCAACAACCACAAAAAAGGATTTAACGAGGGGAAGATGGTTGCCTCGATGGCTATCGGCAGCAAGGATCTCTATGAATTTCTCAACGATAACCCGGCAATAGATTTCCACCCTTCAAACTATGTCAATGACCCCTTCGTCATTGCACAACATAACCGCATGGTTTCAATGAATGTTGCACGGACAATGGACCTCACCGGCCAGGTCTGTGCCGAAGCTTCTGCTGCAACCAGGTTTGCAGGAGTCTCAGGGATTCCCGACTTTGTGCGCGGAGCCCGCAAATCCCCCGGCGGGAAATCCATCCTCATGCTTTTTTCAGCGACCCAGACGGAAAACGGTTTAAAGTCAAACATTGTTCCTCAACTCATAGACACTGTGGTCGTCGTACCGAGGGGAGACGTCCATCATGTCGTATCCGAATATGGCGTCGTCAATCTGTTCGGTAAGTCCATCCAGGAAAGGGTGGTTGCTATGATCACCATTGCTCACCCCCAGTTCAGAGAAGAACTTTTTGCAAAAGCCAAAGAACTCGGGTTTATAGGCTCAGAAAGGAATCTCGGTGAAGCGGCAAAAGCTGTTTATCCAGTCCAGCTCGAACAGACAATTCCCATCGACGGAGAGGAAATCACAATTCGACCGGCCAAACCTGTTGACGAACGACGCATCCAGGAGCACTATTACAGCCTCGAGAAAGAAGATGTTCTCACCAGATTTTTCTGCCAGAAAACAGTTTTCGGCCGCCCGGAAATGGAATCAAGGTCAAATGTAGATTACATCAACGATCTGACCCTGATCGCCATCGTCGGAGAATTTGGTTTTGGCAAAGTGATAGGAATTGCTGAATCGATGAAAATAGACGATTTAAACATGACAGAGGTTGCCTTCTCCATTACCAAAGAATACCAGGGTAAAAGGCTCGGGGCTCTTTTTCTCCAAAAGATTGCCGCTGCGACAAGGGCAAATGGCATATCAGGTCTTCTAGCCTACACATTCCCCAGCAATAAGGCTATGATCGCACTCTTCAAAACCTTACCCTACAAGGTAATAACCCAATACGAAGATGGCGATCTCATCTTAAGCTGCAAATTCGACGAAATGGCATAGAAACGAAGAAACCGTTTTATTTTTTGATTGTACTTCGTTCCTTGCTTGACATACTCTTTAATACGAAGTATTTTTCTTCTCTTTTGGGTTTGGAATGGTGACCGACTTTCTCCACCATCAGATGGTGCAGATTGTTCATTATCTAGAGAAAATCCGTCTTTTACAATAAGCAGGTAACAAAAAACTTTCCAGGGAGCATATCTCCTGGAGTTCCTGCCGGTATCACACTGCAATAAAATTTTATGTTTGAAAATTTAACAGACAGGCTGGAAGGAGTTTTCAAGAAACTCCGAGGCCATGGGAAACTCACTGAGGACAACATCAAAGATGCCATGCGCGAAGTCCGTGTGGCTCTGCTTGAAGCCGATGTAAACTTCAAAGTTGCCAGAGATTTTGTTGCAATCGTGACAGAGAAAGCAATCGGAAGGGAAGTGTCAAAATCCCTTTCTCCTGGACAGCAGATTATCAAAATTGTCCACGAGGAACTGGTAACTTTTCTTGGATCTTCAGCAGAGCAGATACAGCTG
>DAOVUU010000250.1 GCA_030632405.1 Desulfobulbaceae bacterium
GAGGAGCGAAAGATTTCTAAAGCGGAAATTGGAGTACGGGTTGAAGAGGCTCTGGATATGGTGGGATTGTTGCATCTTGCCGACCGTCATCCTTCACAACTATCCGGAGGGCAGCAGCAGAGGGTGGCTCTGGCCCGCACTATAGTTATCCGTCCCAGACTTCTTTTACTGGATGAGCCATTGTCCAACCTTGATGCCAATCTCCGGGTACAGATGCGCACGGATATCCTGGCTCTCCAGCGAAAGCTTGGGCTGACAACTATTTTTGTTACCCATGACCAGGAGGAGGCAAATACCATATCTGATAGAATGGCTGTTCTTGATAAAGGTATCATTCAACAGATTGGCCCCCCCATGGAACTGTACGATCATCCAGTGAACAGGTTTGTAGCACATTTTCTTGGTACTACCAATATGATCGAAGGCGAAGTTGTTTCAGTTGATGGAACCACAGTTCTCCAGGTTGGAGGAGGTCTTGAATTGCCGCTTGATAGAGCTGTTGAGGGGAGTCACGGAGCCATAGTTTTCAGGCCCCAGAGTGTCTATGTTAACCCTGAAACTGATCTGCCTTCTGCAATGAGTTTAAACGGAACTGTTGAATCCCGCGAGTTTCTGGGTTCGACAGTCCGATATGCCGTTAAGGTTGGTGAAGTTACTGTTCTTGCCGAAGAGGATCACCAGCGGGGCAAAAAAATCTACAATGAAACTGAACAGGTTCAGCTGTTTATTCCACAGCAACAGATATTATTTGTAGAAGAATAGAGAGAAGAAAAATAAATTTAGCAGGGTAGCTGTATCTCCACTGGACTAATATCATGCTTGAGATGTATAATTAATGCTGATAGAGGGAGGAACAAACTTGTCCTGACTGATAACTGATGCTTTAAAAACAAGGTCTAAATGTATATTATCAGATTGTTTTTGCTAGTTTTTATTGTATTTATATGCACCGGGTTTTCGTTGGCAAATGATAAATCAGCGGATACAGATATCCCTGATTTACTGATGGATGATTTCCTGGATGATGAAAATTTTGATAGCCTTGACGGGGAAACTGAATCCATAATCAGTGACCCTCTGGAACCGATGAATCGGTTCTTTTTCGAGTTTAACGATGTACTTTATGAATGGGCAATAAAACCTGTTACCGATGGTTATACCTGGCTTTTGCCATGGGAATTGCGGATGTCTTTTGGGAATTTTTTTTACAATCTCGCAATGCCTATCCGCCTGCTGAATTCGATATTGCAGGCTGATTTCAAAGGGGCTGGTATAGTGTTAAGCCGCTTTACCATCAATTCAACTCTGGGAATTTATGGGCTTGCCGATGTAGCTGCGGCTGAATTTGATATACAGCCTAAAAGAGCTGACTTCGGGCAGACACTTGGCAAGTGGGGAATGGGACAGGGAATTTACCTTTGCTGGCCTCTCTTTGGCCCTTCGAGTGTAAGGGATTCGATTGGTCTGGTAGTTGATTCTTATACCCATCCTGTGCCCTATTTTCACGAAAATTACACCCTTGATCTTGCCTATTATGTCTCAAACAGGGTTAATACTCTCTCACTCAATCCTGATCTCTATGAGGATTTAAAACGATATTCTCTTGACCCTTATGTTGCCTCTCGGCACGCATTTTATGAGTATCGTAAAGCAATAGTTGAACAGGAATAGTAGTTATCTCAGAGGATATACAAAATCATGGTATCTAGAATTAAAGCCAACGGTATAGACGTAAATTATCGACTGGAAGGACTGAAGGATGGTCCAGTCGTGATGCTCAGCAACAGCCTGATGTCAAACTACACCATGTGGGACGATCAGATAGAGGCATTGACCTCTAAATTCCGGGTACTGCGCTACGACCAGCGGGGGCACGGTGGCACACAAATTACCCCCGGCCCGTATAGTGTGGAACTCCTGGCCGAGGATGCCTCTGCACTGATTGAGGTCTTGGATCTTGGTCCAGTCCATTTTGTAGGTTTATCAATGGGCGGCTTTACGGGGCAAGTACTGGCAGTTACGTATCCCGAAAAAATATCGTCCCTGACCCTGTGTGACACTGCCTGCGTCATGCCGCCTGAATCCGTCTGGAATGAGCGCATTGAGATGGCTGGAAATGAAGGCCTTGAGGCCCTCGTGGATGGAACCCTTGAGCGCTGGTTTACACCACCTTTCCACCAGACTGGTAAGGAGAAAATCAAGAAAGTTCGGGCAATGATCCTGGCTACCGATGTCGATGGCTTTACCGGTTGTGCCCAGGCCATCAGAGACATGTTTCTGTGCGATAAACTTTCAGAAATAACCGTGCCGACCTTGGTTTTGGTGGGTGAAGGAGACCCTGGTTGTCCAGTTTCTGCTGCTGAAGTCCTGAGTGAAGGAATCAGCGGAGCAAACCTGATAATTATACCCCAATCAGCACATCTTCCGAATATCGAGCAACCGGTGGCTTTCAACGAAGTGCTGATGCAGTTTCTTGAGGGGCAGCAGCCAGTATTACATTCAGTCAATCCCCAAACATAATTTTCTCGGTTCGTTCCTGGCATTGTGGACAAAAGGTATGAGATATAGCAGCTCCGCTCTTGTTGTGAATATAATCCTCCATTGATTGCCATTTCCCTTTCCCATGATCTGTGCCTGTATCGTCCCTGATGCTCTTACAGTACATGCAAACCGGTAGAATATTTTCGTACAATTTTACCTTTTGAAAAGCTTCTTGTTTTTCAAGGCATCGCTCAATACGAATGATGAGTTCATCTGGATCACAAGGCTTTAATAAATAGTCATCTGCACCCAGCCTTAAAGCATCAATGGCTGAAGTCATATCACCGTAACCGGTAAGAATAATTACACCTGTCAAAGAGTTCATCTTTTTTGCTTCTTTCAGTACTTGAAGGCCATCTAATCCAGGCATCGAAAGATCGGTAACAAGCAGGTCAAACTCATTGCTGTTTAATAAAGAAATTGCCTTTTTCCCATTGATGGCCAGAGAAACATCGTAATTTTCTTTGCGGAGATCCATGCCAAAGGAGTTCAGGATAATTTCCTCGTCATCAACCAGCAGGATTGATTTTTTACGCATTCGTTACTCCCTCAATGGGTAATACTATTGTAAAAGTTGAGCCCATGCCGGGGTCGCTTGCCACATCAATTCTTCCACCATGGTTCTTGATTATTCCATAGCTGACAGATAATCCCAGACCGGTGCCTTTGAGTGCTGGTTTGGTTGTGAAAAAAGGGTCAAAAATTTTGCTCATATGTTCAGGCTTGATACTTTTGCCACTGTCTTTGACTTTGATGGTAACATTATTCTCTTTACTGATCAGTTCAGTGTTGATAGTTATTGTACCTCCTTCGTCGCAAGCATAAGCGGCATTATTTAAAAGGTTTAAAATGACCTGTTTTATCTGGTCTGTAACCGCTTTTATCTGCACCATATTATCGGCGAAATGAGTCTTAACAATTATGTTTTTTGTGTTGTACTCTTTCTTACTCAGCTTCAGAAGACTGTCTATGGCAGTATGGATATTCATGGAAGTGATTTTACCAGTTGAAGGCCGGTTGAATTTCTGCAGACCGTTGATGAGATCTTTCATACGATCACATTCTTTAATCGCCATATCAACCAGTTCCGCATCCTCAGCATCCATAGTGACTCTTCTTTTTACCCCTTGGATTACGGTGAGAATACCCTGTAGTGGATTATTGAACTCATGAGCAATAGAGGCAGACAGTTCACCGATAGCTGCAAGTTTTTCGGAATGAAGCAACTGTTCGTGGCTGTTTTTCAGTTCAGCAGTGCGTTCTTCGATTCGTTGCTCCAGCTCATCATGGACTGTTTCCAGAGCCTTCATTGCCTCCGTACGTTCGGTTATATCTGTGCAAATACCGCCAACACCGCGCACCTCGTCCTTACTGTCAAACAGTGGAAATTTTGCTGTTATAAAGGTATGGATCCCGTCGGGCAGGGAAATAGTCTCTTCGAATTCGACCAGAGTCTGACGCCTGACAACCTCCTCATCCTGGGAACGAAAGAGATTGGCGACTGGCTCTGAGAAGATGGCAAAATCATCTTTGCCCTGCACCTGCTCATAAGAAACATGGGCAAGGTCGCCAAACTGACGGTTCATGAAGATATATTTGTAGTCGGCATTCTTCAGGTAGATAGGCATGTTAGTATTGTTGAGGACAGCTTCCAGGTCCTGCCGATTTAACCGGTTACTTCCATCACGGTTTTTGTGGTCGGCGAGCTCCTTCTCAAGGATCTGTATTCTTTGTTCAAGCTCTACGTATGTTGGTTTTGATCTCATTTAAAAGCCCCACTATGTGAGGTTCCACAGTGGTTTGATTGATAGAAAATTTGTAACTACGAAGCAGGTGGAGATTAGCAATTACCATTATGTTGCTTTTTGAGCAATCAAAACAAGAGATGGCTTTTGATTATTGGATGAACAGTGCCAATGTTGCTGTAGCTCCGGGTCCCGGTTTTGACATTGAAGAAGATGGATTTCTGCGCCTTGCCCTGGTATTGCCAATGCGGATCAGGCTGATTTACACAATGCAGGTTTTATCCGCCGCCGGTTGCAGAACCTACCTATAGAATATTACAAATAGAAGGGTATCAGACAGGAAAATCAGTCAATATAGCAATGCGGAGGTATCCAGAAAAATGTAGTGGGCACCTTCCTTTTTTTTACGAGCTCCATCGTCGGTGACCATCAGGAGATATTTCTTTTTCTGAAATTGGACAAGGGTTATTCCTTCAATATTTTTTATGCCTTTTAATTTTGGCAATGCCACTCGGGCAGGTGATGAA
>DAOVUU010000329.1 GCA_030632405.1 Desulfobulbaceae bacterium
AAATAAAAATCAACCGACCAATGTCCTCTCTTTTCCTTTTGCCGAAGGAGCTGACCAATCCCTTGCTTCACTCCCTGTCAAGGAACTTGGCGACATCGTTATTTCTGTTGACACAACTCTTCGAGAATCTATAGAGTACGGACAGAGCCTCTACGATCGATTTGCGTGGCTGCTCACCCACGGCATGCTCCACCTCTTAGGTTATGATCACGAAAGATCTTCCGAGCATGCTAAAGAGATGTTTAAAGAAGAAAAAAAGATACTTAACAAATTACAATTTCAGAGGAGAATCATGATGACTCAACTTGCAATCAATGTGGATCATGTTGCAACTATAAGACAGGCAAGAGGAGGAAATGAACCGGACCCGGTTTCTGCTGCAGCCATCTGTGAATTGGCGGGGGCGTCCGGAATTGTAGTCCATTTACGTGAAGACCGCAGACATATGCAGGATCGTGATATTTTCCTCCTTCGCCAGACTGTGAAGACGAAACTGAATCTAGAAATGGGTGCCAATAAAGAGATCATCAAAATTGCCCTCGATCTCAAGCCGGACCTTATCACCCTCGTACCCGAGAATCGCCAGGAACTCACAACAGAGGGTGGTCTTGATATCGTTTCACAAAAGAAAAAAGTTGCAAAAGTTATCGAAAAAATGAGTCAAAAGTCCATTCCTGTATCGATTTTCTGCGATCCAGATAAAAAACAACTCAAGGCTGCAAAGGAGGCAGGTGCAACTTTTGTGGAACTCCACACCGGTACATACAGTGATGCTTTAAATGAAAAAGATCAAGAACGTGAATTTCAACTTCTTGTCGCCGCTGCAGAAACTGCGTATCAGCATGGTTTACGCGTTTTTGCAGGTCATGGACTGGATTATCAGAATACCGCTCCCATTGCAGCACTTGACACCATAGAGGAGCTTTCAATAGGTCACGCGATTATTGCAAGAGCAGTCTTTACCGGCCTTGATCAGGCTGTCAAAGAGATGCTTGCAATAATAAGCCGTGCAAGCCTCTCAGTTTAACAGCCGAACAGCCCCATTTACTACAGGGCAACTGGCATTAAGATATATGAAAATCAACGCAGGTGTTAATTCTTCTGTTATTGGAGATTGACAAGAATAATTCTGATATGGTAAAAGCAACCGAGTTGCCTGGATGGTGGAATTGGTAGACACCCGAGACTTAAAATCTCGTGAGCCTTGCGCTCGTGTCGGTTCGAGTCCGACTCTAGGCACCATTTTTTAGTTCAGGAGCTTCCACAGAGCTCCATTAAGCCCGCACCTGGAAACAGGTTGCGGGTTTTTTCTTTCTTTATTTTGCATTCCAAACTAATATTACACAGAATACTTATTCCAAATACATATCCTGTAAGGAGACTTAATATGAAGGCAATTTTACGCACAACATTACTCACACTGTTTATGTCCCTTATGGTCTCCTCTGCATGGGGCGATTCCTATTCAGAAACAAAAAAGATTTTCGAAGCGGCAGGCTCCTCTAATATGTTCCAAAGCGCCTATGGATACGCACTTTTTCCAACTATCGGCAAGGCAGGATTTATCATTGGCGGCGCATACGGTGAAGGCCGCGTTTATGAGCAGGGCAAATACATCGGTGACACTACAATGGCCCAGGCCACTATCGGTTTTCAACTTGGAGGATCAGGATTCAGTCAGGTTATTTTTTTCCAGGATCAACGGGCGCTTACCCAATTTATCAGTGGTAGTTTTGAATTCGGTGCCGAGGCCCAGGCCGTTGTTTTAACGGCGGCAGCCGGCGCCTCAGCCAACACCAGCGGTAGCTCGACCAGCGCAAGTGGAGGCAAAAACAACGCCGTCACCGGCGGTAGTGGCTACTACAAAGGCATGGCCACTTTTACAATCACCAAGGGAGGTTTAATGTATGAGGCCACTATTGGTGGGCAGAATTTCAGCTTTTCCAGGCTTTAGGGTGCCTTACAAAATTACAAGGGAAATATTCGTCAACAAGGGGCAAAACCGGTAAATCCTTTTCAAAGGCTCCATTAAAAAACGAATTGAGCCACCAGAAAACATCTTTATTTTTGACATTCTGACGCAGATTGCGCATACTGGACTTCCTTTCTTCCAATGGCATAGTAAATGCTCTATAAATTGCCATGGCTGTTCCGTCAACGTCATATGGGTTCACCACAATTGCATCCTTATAAAACTGCTGCGCAGCACCGGCAAATTCGCTCAATATTAAAACACCTTTTTCATCAATATTGCATGCACAATATTCCTTAGCGACAAGGTTCATACCATCCTTTAAAGATGCAATGAACGCAATCTCGGATTTCCGGTACAACGATATAAGTTCCCCATTGTCAAGCGTTCGAAACATATACTGGACAGGGAGCCAGTCACCTGTACCGAACTTACCGTTAATCTCCCCCACAAGCTGTTCTATCTTCAGTCTCAGTTCTGCGTAAGCTTTTATTTCTTTACGACTTGGAACCACAACTTGAATGCACTGCACCTTTTTATGGAACTTTGGAAAGAGGGTTAAAAACCGTCCAAATGCTTTAAGTTTTTCAGGTATACCTTTGGTATAATCGAGACGATCAACCCCCAGTACTATTTTACTATCCGGGTTGTTTCTTCGCGCTTCCCCTACCCTTTTTCGAGCTTTATCATCCTTTGCCTTGAAAGATATTTCACTATAATCGATACTGATCGGAAAAACTCCGATACGAACCAGTCTGTTCCCGAACTGAAATTCACTGACAGCCTGATCATACTCAATTTTTTCATCAATTCCGGCATGTTGAATTATTTTTTTAAGACACCCTATAAAGTTACGTTTATCCTGAATTGTCTGGAACCCCAGGAGGTCGTATTCCAGCATGGCGGACAGGAGCTCACAACGCCATGGACATCGTGCAAAAGTATCCATGGGCGGAAACGGGATATGTAAAAAAAAGCCGATCTTGTTCCCTACATGCATTTTGCGTAGCTGGCTGCCCACAAGTATTAATTGATAGTCATGCACCCAGAGAAAATCCAAATCGTCTGCATTCTGGTACACTGTTACTGCAAATTTTTCATTCACCTCTTTATAACTCTTCCAATATTCAGATAAAAAAATACACTTATCAGTAAAATTATGAAAAAGAGGCCATAAAATTGAATTGGAAAAACCTTCATAATAATTCTTTAACTCGTATGAATTAAGCATTACGGGTTTAACACTGTACCCAGAAGCTGCTGACTGTATTGCCGGCAACATGCTACCTTCAATATCGGACTCCTCTACATAACCTGGCCAACCTATCCAGGTACCATCCCGACTCTTCAGTACCGCTGCCATCGCCGTTACCAGCCCCCCGGCCCCTTTTCCCACCTCTATATTTCCATCCTCGGTCTTTTCTAGAATAAATGGCAACCGGTTGGATACAATGATAATATTCCTTCTTTTTTGATTGGTTTTATCCATTTTTTATTTCCCCCCCCAGCTTTCCCGAAATAGCGTTTAAATATTCACCACCGCTATATTACCTGGGTATAGCCTGATTATTTCATCTTTGATCATAATCATAAAAGGTGTTGCTTTGCTGGTCAGGCTTCTAACCTTGACATTATGTTGAGTAATTTCAAGATTGAGCCAATGTTTTCTGTATCGTATGTGAAAACGAATTCGATTTATTGATTTTGGAAGTAATGGATTTAATATGAGAAGATCACTCCGTATTTCCAGGCCGGCATAACCGCGTTGAAGAATGTCAATACAGCCTGACATAGCTGCCAGATGGATACCTTCCCTGGTACTACCTGTTCGGGCATCAACCATATCGATTTCAAGCGCCTGACTGAATAATTCCCAGGAAAGATCCCTTGCCTGCCGTGCTTCAATCCATGCATGAATAGTCAACGCCAGGGATGATCCGTTTGTTGTTCTCTTGAGATAGTAGTTAA
>DAOVUU010000014.1 GCA_030632405.1 Desulfobulbaceae bacterium
AAGCTCTGCCAAAGCCATACTCACTGCAGACTGTGTAACAAACAGCTTTTTACTCGCTTTCGTCACTTGAGCTGTTTCTGCAACAGCAATAAATATCTCTAGTTGTCTCAAAGTGATAGACATAATACCGCCTTAGATTATATTTCAATAAAACTGATGATTCGTATCGTTTTCCCTTACATTGCACATGTAACATAGCACTTTTGAAAACTTTCTCAAGTCTTTTTCCGGTAGGAAATCCGGTTGAATAGACCGAGGCTGAAGGAATACGATTAAGAGCATATATTCGAAATTACTATTGACACTCTTATCACAATTATTTAAGTTAGGCCGACTTGTATAATCGCTATTTTACATGCCATTTGGGATACCACTCGGCAGCGCTGTGTCTCGTTTTTAATACTGTTTTTTCAAGGAATCGCAATGGAACAGACCTTCTCCACTTTTCTTTATCAGGACAACGTACTCTGGATTGCAGCGTTCACACTTGGAGGGTTAGCATTTGCGCTAGGACCCATCGCTATCGTCTACCTGTTGATGCCCAATGAGACCAGGCAAATTTCCGGTAAAGCACTCCAGGCTATTGAATGTGCCATGGACCCCATTGGTGATCCATGGATTCGATATGGCGTAGTATTTTATCTCTACGCCCTCATTTTTCTAGCTTTTGACGTCGATGTTCTTTTTCTTTTTCCGGTGGCTGTCGCCTATAATGATGTGATGTTTGAATCTTCTATTCGGGATTTTATAGAAATTTTACTATTTGTTGGAATCTTATCACTGGCTGTAGTCTATGCCTGGATTAAGGGAGTATTTAAGTGGGAACGCAAAACGTACCTTCGTCAATAGTTCAATTTGCTGTAGTAGACGAACTCATCAATGTCGGCCGGGCAAATTCACTCTGGCCACTCACATTCGGTATTGCCTGCTGTGCCATTGAAATGATGGCCACCGGCTGTGCCAGATTTGACATGTCGAGATTTGGAGCAGAAGTTTTCCGCCCCTCTGCACGACAAAGTGATGTGATGATTGTCGCTGGAACAATTACCAAAAAAATGATGCCGGGTATTAAAACTCTGTATGACCAGATGCCAGAGCCCAAGTGGGTTATGGCCCTTGGCAATTGTGCTATATCCGGTGGCCCATTCGCTTTTGAAGGCCAATACTCCATTGTCCTCGGGGCGGACGAATTCCTTCCCGTAGATGTCTATGTGCCAGGGTGCCCGCCAAGACCGGAGGCCCTGCTGCAGGGTATTATTGAACTGGAGCATCTTGTCTCTGACTGGAAGCGCTGGAAAAACCCTGAAATCGCTTAAACTTTTTTCCCCTCACTGACAACGGTTTTTTGCAGACTCTCGGAGTGTAACACCATGATTATAGAAAAGACCAAACTCGCTTTCCAGAATATGTTTCCAACTCCTGAATCTGAACTCTCTGTTTCAGAAGAGGTGACAGAAGAGGCTGAGAAAACAGAAACAGACAAAAAAGCAAAACCCGAAAAAACACCGAGACTCGATGGTGTCATTGAATGTGACTACGCTGTCCATGGATATCATCTCGATGTCCAGGTAGATGCCGAACAGCTGCTGGTTGCCGTTAACGTAGTTGACCAGGAAGAATTTTTTATAGAGAGTATCACTGGTGTAGACTGGATTAAAGAAGGTCAAATCGAGATAGTCTACGACTTCAGCCGCTACGATTTTGATACCTGTCGTGTTGTGATAAGGACGAGAGTGGACCGTAAAAATCCAGTTGTCCCGACAATCACGGGGATATATGCCGGAGCAAACTGGCATGAACGTGAAACCCACGACTTTTTTGGAATAAAATTTGACGGACACCCGCACCTTATCCCACTTCTCCTTCCTGAAGATGCAGATTTTCATCCACTCTTAAAGGATTTCAAGGCATGAGTTCTCCAATTCAGCTCCAACCCGACGAGACATTTGTCCTCAATGTTGGCCCGCAACACCCTGCTACTCACGGTGTCCTCAGAGTCAAGATGGAAATGCACGGTGAGTACATCGTCAACTCTGAGACCGTTATCGGGTATATACACCGCATGCATGAAAAAATGGGGGAAAACAAAACCTACCCCCAGTTTTTAATGAACCTCAGCCGTATGGACTACCTTGGCGCTTTAGGCTATTCCCATGGACATGTGCTGGTGGTCGAAAAAGCATCGGGAATAGAAGTTCCCAAAAGGGCGGAATATATCAGAGCCATCATGGTTGAATTAAACCGAATCTCATCCCACCTCTTCTGGTTTGGCGCTTTTGTAATGGATCTTGGCGGATTCAGCCCCCTCATGTATGCACTTCAAGACAGAGAACATATTCTTGATATGCTGGAAGCGGTCACCGGTTCCCGCCTGACCTACTGCTACTTCAGGTTCGGTGGCCTCTATAACGATATTGATGATGATTTCATTGATGCGGCCCGGCGGTTTATTCCCCGTATGCGAAAATCTCTTATAAAATATGAAAAACTCGTAACAGGGAATATCATCTTCCGAAAACGCCTTGAAGGCAATGCTTTTCTCTCCAAAGAAACATGTCGTAAATATGGTGCCTCAAGTGCAGTCGCCCGCGGCTCGGGTATCAATTTCGATGTGCGGAAGAATGAGCCATATTCCGTTTATCCCGAATTCGATTTCGACGTCCCCGTTTACCACGAATGTGATTCTCTTGCCAGATATATGGTACGTATGGACGAAATTGAACAGTCACTGCGAATAATAGAACAGGGCCTGGACAAACTGCCTGACGGACCAATAATGCCAGCAAAGAAACCCAAATTAATCAAACCCCCTGCCGGAGATTATTATCAGGCTGTCGAAACCGCCAGGGGAAGTTTTGGTGTCAGATTGGTAAGTGATGGGACTAAAACACCCTATCGCCTCAAGCTCAGATCTCCAACCTTTTCCAATATGCACCTTTTTGATGAAACATGCAGAGGTATGATGATTATGGATGCGCTTGCCTTTATGGGCAGTCTTGATCTCGTTATACCTGAAATAGACCGGTAATAAGGAACATTATGAGCTTAACACTCCTGAATGTCATCATTGCTGTTGTGATAGCCATCGCCTTTGCCGCACTCAACGCAGCCTATCTTGTATGGGCTGAGCGCAGAGGTGCCGCAAGAATTCAACGCCGACCAGGACCAAATATTAACGGGCCATTTGGACTGCTTCAACCGCCTCTCGACGGTATTAAGCTTATGGCCAAGCAGCTGATAATCCCCGGTGGCGTTGACAAGATTCTCTTCATAGCTGCTCCGGTTTTAGCCATGTTTCCGGCTATAATGAGCTTCGTTACCATTCCATTCAGTGATACTATTGTTGCTCAAAACATGGATGTTGGTGTTTTAATGATATTTGCCTTTGCCTCCATGGGAGGAATGTCACTGCTCTTTGCCGGTTGGAGTTCCAGGAATAAATATGCGATGATGTCATCCATCAGGGCAGTCTCCCAGGCTGTTGCATATGAAATTCCTATGCTCATAACTACCATTACTGTAGTTATGATTGCGGGCTCCATGAATCTTACGGAGATTGTTCAGCAGCAGAGCGCTTCAATACTCCACTGGAATATTTTTCCTCTGCTTGGAAATTCCCATAATCTGCTGATGCCTTTCTCCTTTCTTATTTTCTTCATCTGCACTTTAGCAGAAACAAACAGGGCCCCTTTTGACCTTGGAGAAGCTGAAAGTGAACTGGTCGCTGGATTTCATACGGAATATGGCAGCATGGGGTTTGGCCTCTTTTTTATGGGTGAGTACGCCAATATCGTTATCGGTTCATGCATGACCACTATCCTCTTTTTAGGGGGCTGGAGTTGTCCTTTTGGACTCTTTCCCGGGGTCTGGTGGTTTCTGCTCAAACTTTATCTTTTGATAGCGACCTTCATCTGGATTCGCTGGACCTTTCCTCGTACAACCATCTATGGCCTCTTGAATCTATCCTGGAAAATACTCATTCCTTTATCCCTCTTCAACCTGCTGTTCACTGCAGGATTAATAAAGGTTTTTTGAAATGGTCACCTACTTCTCAGATATATATAACGGACTCATAAGCCTCTTTATAGGTATGGGTGTAACCTTTAAAGAATTTTTTAAGCCAACTGTTACCGTTCAATATCCCTATGAAACACTCACCATGACCGATAAGTATCGCGGCCATGTAGAGCTTATCGAAAATGATGAAGGAAAACCAAACTGCGTTGTTTGCGGGCTTTGTGCAAGAGCCTGCCCTTCAGGCTGTATTACACTTGCAGGTGAAAAACCGGAAGGGGCAAAGAAAAAAGCTCTGACCAAATACGTCCTCGACTTCACCAGATGTTCCCTCTGTGGGTCCTGTGTTGAATCCTGCAATTTTAATGCCCTCGAATTTTCAAAAGAATACAATCTTGCATCTACCCGCAAGGAAGATTTCATATTTGATCTTCTTCAACGTCTAGAGGAAAGAAACAAATGAACCCTCCAATACCATTGGCCGAAGCCCCGTCTCTTTTCAGTGTTGACGGTCTGGTCGGGCTTGTCTTTCTTATCATGGTCGCCATCACAATAATCGGCGCCATTATTGCCTGCAACTCAGAACGACTTGTTCGATCTGTTGCCGGACTGATTGTCTGTTTTGTCGGCGTAGCAGGAGTCTATTATTTCCTCAATTCTCCTTTTGTTGCAATGATGCAGATTCTCATCTATGTCGGTGCGGTAGCTGTAACGATCTCTTTTGCCATTATGCTCGCCGCCCCTGAAGAAAAAATGAAACTGGGTTCATCGAGTCCTCTGGTTGGACCATTTGGTCTCGGTACTGCTGCTCTTATAACAGGTGGTTTTTCGGTCCTTGCTCTCAGAACAGAATGGCCGGTTATGACAAAAATCAATGATGGCTCTGTTAAAAATATCGGCCTCCAGCTGTTAACTAATTTTTCAATGGTTTTTGAACTTGTTTCCATTGTCCTGCTCATTGCAATTATCGGGGCTTTAGTTATAGCCCGTGTCAGGAGGGAAAGCTGATGTCAATTCTTGCATTATACAACAACCTTAATTCATTTCTTGTCCTTGGTGCTCTCCTCTTCGGTATCGGGATATATGGTATCGTTACCCGGAGAACACTTATAGGTATGCTCATTGCCGCAGAACTCCTTTTAGTCGGAGCCTCTATAAATTTTATGGCTTTCAACAGATTTACCGCACCGGATCCGGTTGTCGGCCAGGTTTTCACCCTCTTTATTATGGCGATAGCCGCTGCCGAAGCGGCTATCGGTTTAAGCATTGTTATATCTGTCTATAGACATTACAAATCAATTGACGCAGAAGACACGGTACAACTCAAAGGTTAGGCTATGGAGCTATCTGGAATGGATTACAAATTACTCATCGCCCTGCTCATCCCGCTCATTGCAACTCTCGGGGTTATGTTCAAAGGCGATAATGAAAATATGAGGGAGAGTATATCCTCCATCTCTTCTATTTTCCTCCTTCTCATTGTTGCCTCAATGATTCCGGCAGTCTTGAAGGGAAACACGCTTTTCTTTCATATGTTCACCATCCTGCCCGGTGTCACGATCGCACTTCGGGCTGACGCAATGTCCATGATATTCGCCCTTGTAGCATCTTCACTCTGGAGTATTGCCGTCTTCTACTCCATGGGGTATATGCGCAGCTTGAAAGAGCATGCCCAGACCAGATTCAACGCATGTTTTGCCCTGGCGATCTTCGGTGCAATAGGGGTTGCCTTTTCTGACAATCTTTTCACCATGTATCTGTTTTACGAGATTGTCTCGATCTGTACCTATCCACTGGTTGCTCACCACCAGGATAAGGAAGGTTACAGCGGTGGTAGAAAGTACATAATTTATTTGACGACAACGGCAAAAGCTTTTCTGTTGCCAGCCATGATCCTCATATACGTACTTACCGGCACTCTCGATTTTGCACCCGATATTTCCACGGGTATTTTCCCACCAGATGTCAACAAGACTCTGGTTATCATGCTTTATATCTTCTGTATCTTCGGGTTTGCCAAAAATGGTATTATGCCATTTCATCACTGGTTGCCAGGAGCAATGGTTGCACCCACACCTGTTTCAGCACTTCTCCATGCGGTAGCAGTCGTCAAAGTCGGTGTATTCTGCACCACAAGGGTCATGCTCTATGTCTTTGGAACTGACACAATGCACGCTCTCAATCTCGGTATACCCACCGCCTATTTTGTCGGTATTACAGTGCTTGCTGCCTCCATTATTGCCCTCAGTAAGGATAACCTCAAAGCCCGGCTGGCCTATTCTACTGTCAGCCAGCTCTCCTACATTATTATGGGTGTAGCACTACTCACAGATCCTGGAATCCAGGGTGGTCTGATCCATATCGTCAATCATGGCTTTGCCAAGATTACGCTGTTTTTCTGTGCAGGTGCCATCTATGTTGCCAGCCATAAAAAAAATATCTCCGATATGGGTGGACTGGGTAAAACCATGCCTTACACATTTGCAGCCTTCGGCATAGCATCACTGAGCATGATTGGTGCCCCCCCGGTTGCGGGATTTATAACCAAATGGAATCTGCTTATTGGATCGGTTGAGGCCCATCAAATGGGCATTCTTCTCATTTTGATCGCAAGTACAATGTTAAATGCAGCCTATTTTGCCCCCATAACATACAAGGCTTTTTTTGGAAAAAGACCTCCTGGAGAAAAATTTGAAGGCATAAAGGAGGCACCTTTAGCAATGCTTATACCTATTCTCATTGCCTGTGGAGTCTCTGTTATAATTGGTATTTTCCCTAACTTCATGTTGCAATTTGTAAAGGCGGTGACAGGATGATTATAAAGATAGTCGATTACCTGAAGGACCGACCCGGTGCAGTAAAATTCTCCTGTTATGTCGCCATTGCTATCATGCTGGTGTGGAGTATTGTAGGAGTCGATAAGCATCATGCCCACACCTGGGCGGAAATGTACATACCCGGCTTCTGGTCTCTTTTTGGTCTTGCTGCATGTGTTGTACTTATTTTCTTTGCCAGTTGGTTTGGTAAAAGCGGAATTATGACCCGAGAGGATTACTATGACAACTAGTTTCATCCATCCGGCCCTTATCATGATATTAGGTGCGTGTCTGCTGCCTTTTATCAAAGGACCGTTCAGGAAACCATATCTTTTCGCGGTACCGTTTCTAACCCTCCTGAGTGTTGTCTACCTGAGCTGGCATCCCGGCGTCTATGGTGTGGTTACGTTTATGGGAGACTGGACACTCACTTTTGGCCGGGTAGATCGTTTATCAATGGTTTTCGGTTTTATCATGGCCCTTATGGCTGTTATTGGAACCGTTTACGGTCTGCACGTCAAGGATGACTGGCAGCACATTGCTTCCTGGTTTTATGTGGCCGGATCTCTGGGAGTCATCTACTGCGGTGACTATCTGGTCCTTTTCCTGTTCTGGGAGATGATGGCATTCGCTTCAACATTTCTCATCTGGTTTAATAAGGATAAGGGGGCTCTGGCAGCCGGGTATCGTTATCTTCTTGTCCACACCTTTGGAGGAGTAGTCCTCCTTTTAGGATTCGTACTCAGATACCAGGCAACCGGCGACCTCTCTTTTGTTCTTCTCAGTGAAGAGAACACACAGCTCTACACATGGCTCATTTTGGCAGGGTTAATGCTCAATGCCGCCGTTCCACCACTGCACTCCTGGTTACCTGACGCATATAGTAAGGCAACTGTTACCGGGGCAGTCTTTATGTGTGCATTCACTACAAAAACTGCGATTTACACCCTTGCCAGAGGATTTGCAGGATTTGATATCCTGATAGTACTCGGGGTCGTTATGGCCATTTACGGTATTATTTATGCTATAAACGAAAATGATATCCGCCGCCTTCTTGGTTGGGAAATTGTCAGCCAGGTGGGCTATATGGTCGCCGGTGTAGGTATCGGGACAGCCCTGGCAATCAACGGCACATGCGCCCACGCTTTTGCCCATATCCTCTATAAAGGTTTATTGTTTATGGCAGCAGGAGCCATCATTCATACAACTGGTAAATCTAAATTCACCGATCTTGGCGGACTCTATAAAAAAATGCCATCCACCTTCCTGTTTATGCTGATAGGTGGTATTTCCGTATCCGCTTTTCCTTTTTTCTCAGGCTTTGTAACCAAATCCATGATCATAGCAGCCAGCTTTGAGGAACATCTTCTCATTACTGGATTTCTCCTTACCATGGTCTCGGTCGGTACCTTTTTAGTTGCCGGTCTGCGTCTACCTTATCTCATCTTTTTTGGAGACAGCAGATGCAGTGATGAAACGTGGCAGAAGGCAGAGGATCCTCCATGGAACATGCAGCTCGCAATGATAGCAGCCGGCTTTTTCTGCCTGCTGGTTGGTTCCTATTTACCTTTTCTTTACAACATGCTGCCGAATACCGATGTCTCTTTTCATCCCTATGGCGGATACCACCTGAGTGAAACCCTGCAAATACTTGCCTTTACCGGTATAGCGTTCTTCTTCCTCAAGAATAAAATTGGACCAAAAAGTACGATCAGCCTTGATCTCGACTGGTTTTATCGAAGAGGAGGGCAGCTTTTTCTCTGGTTTGCCAAAAGCCCTGTTCAATGGCTCGACAATTGCCTGGGTGCGGCTTACAGAGTCGTTGGTCTTTACTCACTTATGGCAACTGCCAAATTCTGGGCATGGTTTGACTGGCATGGGATCGATGGTGTTGTGGACGGGAGTGCCAGATGTGTGCGAGCGATAGGTCGGAGAATTACTATCACCATGCAAAGGGGACAAATCCAGCAGACAATTTATATCAGCGTCACCTTTGCCGCTATTCTTCTGGTTTCGTATGTCTGGTTATAACATTTTGAACTCAAGGATCATTCGTAATGGATCAACTACTGCTTAATCCCGGCTTCCCGGTTCTGAGTGTACTCATCTTTCTGCCTCTGGCTGGAGCTTTGCTCCTTCTATTCGTAAAAGACGAGGGTATGTGCCGAAATGTCGCGCTGCTTGTTACAGGTACTGTTGCTGTTATCTCTATCATGCTTCTTTTTGGCTTCGACAGAAGTAGTGCTAAATTCCAATTCGGAGAACATTATAATTGGATAGATTCTCTTAACATCAACTACACACTTGGCGTGGACGGGATTTCAATTTTGCTGATCCTTATGACCACCTTCATAATGCCTTTTTGTGTTCTCGCATCCTGGTCCTATATCAAGACAAGAGTACAGGCTTTCATGATTTGTATGCTCATCATGGAAACCGCCATGATTGGAGTTTTCGCTGCCCTTGATTTTGTACTTTTTTATGTTCTCTGGGAAGCAATGCTTATACCAATGTATATGCTTATCGCCATTTGGGGCGGCCCCAGAAAGATTTATGCATCAGTCAAATTCTTTCTCTACACCCTGTCAGGCTCCATTTTACTGCTTGTCGGTATAATCTGGCTTTATACGGCCAATAATTATAGCTTTTATATACCGGATATGATGTGGCAGGATTATTCGCTTAACGCCCAGGTCTATCTCTTCCTAGCATTTTTTCTCGCCTTTGCCATTAAGGTGCCCATGTTTCCATTTCACACATGGCTCCCTGCCGCACACGTAGAGGCTCCTACGGCAGGCTCTGTAATTCTTGCAAGTATTCTGTTAAAAATGGGCACCTATGGCTTCCTCCGATTCGCACTGCCAATTACTCCGGATGCTACAATTATTATGATGCCCTACGTATTGTGGCTTTCTATCGCCGGTATAATTTATGGCGGTTTTACAGCGCTTGCACAAAGCGATATGAAAAAACTGATTGCCTACTCCTCCGTCGGTCATATGGGTTTTGTAACGCTTGGAATTTTTGTTTTAAATATGGATGGTATTGAAGGTGCTATCCTGCAGATGGTAAATCACGGAATTACAACAGGTGCTCTGTTTCTCTGTGTTGGTATGATTTATGAGCGAACCCACAGCCGTGAATTAAAAACAGCCTCGGGTGTAGGAAAATATATGCCTGTCTTTGTCACCTTTTTAGCTTTCTTTTCACTTTCGTCTTTTGGTTTTCCCGGCACAAACAGCTTTGTTGGGGAATTTTTGATTCTCGCCGGTGCATTCGAATTTGACACTAATTTCGGCAGATTTCCCTACCTTGCGCTGGCTGCCATTCCGGGTGCTATTCTTGCTGCAGCCTATATGTTGCGGATGCTCCAGAAGATTGTCTGGGGTGGTACAGACAATCCTGATCAGTCGTGGATCAGCGACCTTAATATCCGGGAAATTGTCACTCTGGCACCATTTCTCTTCTTTGTATTTTGGATAGGGCTGGGCCCACAACCATTCATAGATCTTATGCACACAAGTGTAGTACAGCTATTGGATCAGTTTCAGAAACATCAGGCCGGAGCATTGGCAGCAGTTGACATGATCTTACACTGAGTTTTTATACTTAAAAAGAGTTCGTAAAGGTAACACAATGCTATTTCTTCCCGAATTATCACTGTTAGGAGCAGGCCTGACTCTCTTCCTTTTCAGTTTAGGAAAACCCGGCAGCGGCACGATTAAAAACCTGGTTCTCTCTCTCGCTACTGTCACACTTCTTGCGTCACTGTTCTGTATCAACTCTGAAGGAACCCTTTTTTATGCTTCCTATAAAGTTGATTTTTTCTCCCAGCTATTCAAGGTTCTTATTGCTTCTGCAACCCTAATCGTACTCATTTTCAGTGATAAACTCGAAGGTATAAGAGAAGACATTCAACCGGAGTACTATCTCTTCCTATTCATGTCCGTTCTCGGGCTTATGATGCTTGTCTCCAGTGTTGAACTTCTGGCCATTTTCATATCTCTGGAACTTTCTTCATTTGCTGTTTACATCATGGTTCCAATGAGAAGTCCTGGAAAAAAAGCGGGCTCTCAAGCAGAGGCGGGAATCAAATATCTTCTCTACGGCGTTATTGCTACAAGCTTTATGCTCTTTGGCATGAGTTATGTATTCGGCCTTACCGGATCAACTCAACTAGGTGAAATAGCTGACAAACTTTCCCGCATGTACAATCAGCCGGCTGCAGTAATATCCGTCCTTCTTATTCTAGCCGGATTTTTTTATAAGCTTGCGCTGTTCCCACTCCATTTTTGGGTACCGGATGTATATGAGGGAGCCTCTAATGAAACGACTGCCTTTATAGCGGTGGTGCCTAAACTTGCTGCAGTAGCCCTTCTGGTACGAATTGTAACTCTTGTTACTCCAGACGGCAATGTGATGACCAAAGTATTAATGGTTTGTGCTATCCTGTCTATGTTTTATGGAAATCTGTCAGCCCTTGTACAGAAAGATATCAAACGATTGCTTGGCTTTTCCGGTATCTCCCATGCCGGGTTTGTCCTTCTTGGACTGTTGACATTTACTATAACCGGTTTTTCAACAGCCATGTATTATATAATCGGCTATGTTTTCATGAATCTGGCATGTTTCCTTGTCATATGTAAGGTCGCAACCAATGGAAATAATGTACTGATAGAAGATTTGACCGGTCTGCACAAAAGAGCTCCGCTACTTGCAATGACCTTAACAGTCGGTCTCTTTGCCCTTGCTGGTATCCCTCCGCTGGTCGGTTTCACCGGAAAATTTATGCTCCTTGTTGCAGCACTCAAAGAGGGCTATCTTATCCTTGTCACACTTGCTGCTATTAATACAGGTATTGCCATCTACTATTATCTCTCCATAGTCAGGGTCACTTTCTGTACTGACGATGCAGACAGGGGTACCGTCACAACTGATAAGATCCACTCAGTTTTGTGCTTTGTTCTCGTTCTCATAATTATAATTATGGGTATTTTCCCCTCAAAGTTCATCGATGTAACAACCCGTGCCGTTCAGATTCTTATATAGAAAGAGAGGAATTTTTCCAATTAAACATCGAGGTCTTAAGGATTCATCCTTAAGACCTTTTGTGCTTTACCATGCTTGATGGCGTCGTAAAAAGTCTTCATCCGGAGTCTCGCAAGCTCGCTTACCTGATTCGTTGTTACAATTTTTCTATCATTACGACGTACCGTATGTACGCCGAAATAATAGAAAAATTGCACGCCTCCAATATGAAGCTTTTGACTTATCCATCGAAACTGAGGTTTTTACGAGTTTATCATGCTTAGCAGTGCCACATAGTTTTTCTGATAAACCCTCTTTCAGGTTTGGTTTTTTCGTTCTGAGAGTCCTCAACTCGGACAGTTGACAAATAGGAATATTACTATCATGAATATATGGCTTTTTTTCATTCTTTTTATACTCATTTTCTCATTCAGCCTTGAAACACTTGTATCTTTTCTTAACCTTAGATCACTCACATCAACGCTTCCCTCAGAATTTGAAAACGTTTATGATAATGAAAAATACGGTGAATCTCAAAAATATGCGAAAGCCACTATCAAGTTCAGCCTCTTTGAAAACGCTTTTTCAACAATTATTACCATTTTGTTTCTGCTCCTTGGCGGCTTCAATATTGTAGATAATATGGCAAGAAATTTTGGTTATGGAGAAATCATTACCGGGCTTATTTTCTGTACCACTCTTCTTTCTCTCAGCTTTTTTTCAAGTCTCCCCTTTTCTGTCTATTCAACTTTTATTATCGAAGAACGTTTCGGGTTTAACAGAACCAGTGTTAAAACCTTTATCCTAGATATTATTAAGGCAATTCTTCTCTCCCTTGTTCTGGGAATACCCCTTCTTGCCCTGATTCTTTGGTTTTTTATGTCTGGTGGCCCCTATGCCTGGGTCTACTGTTGGATCGGAGTATTTGTTTTTACTCTCATCCTGCAATTTCTAGCTCCTATTCTCATTATGCCGCTGTTTAATAAATTTTCTCCCATCGAAGATAGCCCATTGAAAACCGATATCCTTAGCTACGCTGACGCACAAAAATTTAAAATCCAGGGTATATATACGATGGACGGATCAAAAAGATCCTCAAAGCTTAATGCCTTTTTTACAGGTTTTGGCAGTTTCAGGAAAATTGTTTTCTACGATACATTAATCGAAAAACTTGAACCATCAGAAATTGTAGCTGTACTCGCCCATGAAATGGGCCACTTTAAGCTCAAACATATAATTAAGATGGTTACGGGGTCTGCAATTCAAATGGGAATCATGTTTTATCTGCTTTCCATCTTCCTCCACAGTAAAGGACTTTCAGATGCTTTTAGAATGGATAATATGTCGATCTACTCAAGCTTGATATTCTTTGGTTTCATCTATTCTCCTGTAAGCATGCTTATCTCAATTATCTTTAATGGTATCTCCAGAAAGCATGAATTTGATGCAGATAGATATGCTGCCGAATCGACCAACCATCCTGAAGTTCTTATCGAGGGTCTTAAAAAACTCACCGTAGCTAATTTGAGTAATCTTACCCCGCACCCTCTGCATGTCTTTCTTCATTACAGCCATCCACCGGTACTCATGAGAATCAGAAAATTACAGCAACTCAAAACCGGTTATGCGCAATAGCTTGTAATTTTTCAACCCAACGCTATATTCTGCTGGTCAGCTGACCCCGATATGTGGTTTTTTCAGAGATTCGTGCGGGATGTATTGAACCATTTGACAAAAAATATTTAAAAAGTAAATCAGGCAACCCGTAAATCATTTTTTGGTCTATTGCTTTTTACCAGCCAGATGGTATTATTTTAACAAAACTATCCACCCTTTAAAATTCTGCTTTCAGGAGAAAAAAATGGGCAACAGCCAGTTTCGAAAACCTCTAACTCAGTCTGCTGCTATCCTTTGTAGTATCGTTATCATAATTGCTCTTATATCTTCATCATCCCCCGGAGCAAGTATTCTTGCTTTTTTCTCCGGACTAGGCAACCTGATACTCCTGCTCATTGGCTTAGCAATTGCGCTCCCCTTATCCATCGCAATCCTTGTGGCCATTTTCCTTGGAGCTGTATCTCTCCAATCTCGCGAAAAAGCTGCAGAGATGTACTCTGGTCTTAAAAACAATCTTCCGTTAATAACATTACCCTTTATAGACAGATGGCTATGCTGCAACAAAGAATCAAATACCAGCATTTCTCAAGAGGAGTACAACCTGATGGAACAAGAAATTACACAACTGAAAGAAGCCAATGTAATACTTGAGACTAAAATCAAAGAACTCGATGCTGGGAATATAGCTGTTAACAAAAATCTCTCAGAAGTCACTAAACAAAACAAAAAGAATATTGCAGATGTCAGCGATCAAAACATCAAGGATCTTGCGGATGTTACCGAACAAAATACTGCCCTTAAAGAACAACTGGATGAGCTCAGCCAGGCAGTGATAAAACTTCAAGGATCTGAAAAGGAACTCGGTGAAGTAATAACAACTTTTAAGGCTGAATTTGACGAGATCGACGACAGTGAGCTAAGAAAGCAGATTGAAGCACTGGAACTCCGTAGTACTGAAACAAACACAAATATAGAAGACATCGCGGGAAGGTTAACTACTCTTGAAAAGGACAATAAACAGGCTCCTACTTCCGGTATCTTTTCCTATATCAAAAATGATTCTGACAAGAATGTATTTATTAAGGTAATTAAGGAGGCCTTATCCCAGGAGATGACTTATTCCCAAATTGATGAATTCTTGAGCAAGAACCTCGATCCTGAACTTAATAAAATCGTTAAAGACCATCCTTCTTTAACCAAGAATTATATCCGTAATCTTAAAAAAGAATGATCCATCATTTTCTCCTTGACGGACAACAGTTAATCAAGTAGTTTGCGCGATCTTTTGAGTGGGGGTAACACTCGGTGCTTTACGCACCGCAGCTGTACAAGGTCCCGAATAAAAGAGACAAAACGAGAGATAAAATGATTGAC